>WLWR01000040.1 GCA_012103495.1 Legionellales bacterium | reverse complement strand
ATTATGGCAGAGAGCAATAAGGCGTAGTTTTACCGATGCCACAACAATCACCAACTCATCCATCATCCACGACTTTATTTCATTGGAATGATACGCGGGATACTTTGTATTTAACCGGTCGTTGGTGTATTCAGACCATTGACCAGGTGGAACAGGCCATTTGTGATCAAGCAGCATTATCAACCATCAAAACAGTGTGTGTGGATGCTTCGTCATTGGAAGCACTGGATACGGCTGGAGCCTTGCTACTGGTCAAGCTAGTCCATTGGTTTACCAATCATGATAAGACCGTCAAGGTGCAAGGGTTGTCTGAGGCTGCTAAGGAATTATATGAATTGGTAATGCAGCAAACGGCTGACTTAACCGATGTTCGCCAAGTAGGCAAACCATTCCACTGGTTGCATGCTTTGGGACGAGAAACCTGTGCTAAGTTGAGCCAAGTCGATGGGGTAATTGTGATGATGGGTGAGGTGATGCTCAACGTGTTTCATGCACTACGCCATCCTCGGCGATTTCGTGCCGCAAGCATTGCATCCACTATTGAATTGTCTGGATTTCATGCTTTACCCATTGTGGCATTGCTATCGTTTTTAATTGGCATTGTATTGGCATATCAACTCGGTGTGCAATTAAAGCTGTACGGCGCGGATGTGTTTGTTGTCGACTTGTCGGGCATTGCTATTTTGCGCGAATTTGCGCCTTTGATTACCGCTATTATTATTGCCGGTCGAACCAGTTCATCGTTTACCGCCCAACTGGGGTTGATGAAAGCCAATGAAGAAATTGACGCGATGTATACCATGGGCTTGTCTCCCATTGAACACTTGGTGTCGCCTAGAGTAATTGGCTTGATCATTGCTTTGCCATTGTTAACTTTATGGTCGGATGTATTTGGTGTGCTGGGTAGTATGCTGATGACCAAAGGTATGTTTGATATTGGTTATTATGATTTTTTACTGCGTTTTCAACAAAATGTACCGATGAAAAATTATTTTATGGGAATGGTCAAAGCACCGGTATTTGCTTTACTGATTGCTATTGTTGGTTGTTACCAGGGATTCCAAGTGTCGGGCAGCGCTGAAAGTGTGGGGCGCAAAACCACGCAAAGTGTGGTGCAAGCAATTTTCTTAATTATTGTTGCCGATGCATTGTTTTCGATTTTTTACAGTTGGGCTGAGATTTAACATGGTTGCTGAACCGGTGATTGACGTATGCCATTTGCGTACGGCATTTGGTGATCAAATCATTCATCAAGATGTCAGTTTCAGTGTGAATCATGGTGAAATCCATGCCATTATTGGTGCCAGTGGCGCAGGGAAAACCACCATTTTGCGCAGTATTTTAATGTTGAATCGTCCCACCGCTGGGCAAATCAAAGTGTTTGGGGTTGATGTTTGGCACTGCGATGCGCCAACGGCTCAGCGGATACGCTGTTCATGGGGTATGATGTTTCAAGGCGGGGCTTTATTTAGTTCGCTGACTGTGTTGCAAAACATCATGTTTCCAATGGATGAATTTACCCAACTGACTAGGGCACAACAACGGGAATTGGCATTGTTGAAAATTCATTTAGTGGGTTTGCCATTGACCGCGGCTGATAAATATCCCTCTGAGTTAAGCGGTGGTATGCGCAAACGCGCCGCCGCCGCGCGCGCCATTGCTTTGGATCCACAATTGTTATTTTTTGATGAACCCACCTCGGGGTTGGATCCTAAAGGATCGAACAGTTTTTCCCAGTTAATTGTTGAATTGCGTGATACTTTGGGTTTGACGGTGGTGATGGTGACGCACGATGTGAAATTATTAGCAACCGTGACTGATAAAATTGTTTTCTTAGGGGAGGGGCGCGTGTTAGCTCATTGCCCACTGGCCGAATTGCGCCAGCAATCACATTCGGAGATTCAACAATATTTTAAACAGTGAGGGATGAGGTTGAAGATGGTGGATGACAGAAAACCGAGCAACACGCTCTAGTCCCTTTAAGGTGTATCACAAGCAGTTAACAACCAGTGCTGTTCGGTCAAAAAATAATTGGTTGTTAATGATCATCCGAAGTCTGCGGCATTGGACTGACATGTTTGGCAAGGAAAATGGCTTGTATGACGACAAACACCAAGGTAAGTCCTAACATTCCAAACAATTTGAAATGCACCCACACATCGGTGCTGAAGGTATAGGCGATGATCAAATTCAACGTTCCCATCAAGCTGAAAAATACAATCCATGAGTAACTCAGGCGTAACCAAATGGCGTTGGGCAAACTAATTTGCTGATTGAGCATTCGTTGCAGTAGTGGTGTCTGGCTCCAATAATGACTACTAAATAAAATAACAGCAAACAGCCAGTTGATCACGGTAGGTTTCCATTTAATGAACCATTCGTTTTGCAGGATAAGGGTGGCGCCCCCTAGTAAAATGATCAAGACCAGCGTAATTAAATGCATGGGTTCCACTCGTTTGTGGAGAAACCAATAGAAGCTCACTTGTACCACGGAGGCAATCATTGCTACCGCGGTGGCGGCGTAAATGTCCACCCACTGGTAAACTAGGAAAAATAAAGCGATGGGAAAAAAATCAAATAAAAGTTTCATGAAGTGATGACGGTTAATGGATCTCAAAGAAAATTTGAATTAATATAGCAAACTTTGATGGACACAGCAAAAGTTATGACGCAATTCTTTTCGATTCATCCCGACAATCCGCAAGCCAGACTTATCCGTGAAGCTGTGTACATGGTTAAACATGGTGGCCTGATTGTGTATCCCACCGATTCTGGTTACGCGCTGGGATGTCAATTGGGTGATAAGCAAGCGTTAGATCGCATTCGTCGTATTCGCCAGCTGGATAAAAATCATAATTTAACTTTAGTTTGTCGTGATCTTGCGGATTTAGGCACTTACGCACAAGTAAGCAACACGGTTTTTCGTTTGTTAAAAGCGTTCACACCAGGCGCTTATACTTTCATCCTCCCAGCGACCAGTGAAGTACCACGTCGCATGTTGCATCCCAAACGACGGACTCTGGGATTGCGAGTGCCTGACAATACCATTACCTTAGCCTTGCTGGAAGCGTTGGAAGCACCCTTGATGAGTACGACATTAATTTTACCGGCGGCCGATGCGCCCTTGAGTGAACCCGATGCCATTCGCGATTTGCTAGGGAAGCAAGTCGATTTGATTATTGATGGTGGTAATTGCGGTCATGAACCTACCACGGTGGTTGATTTAACCGGCGAATATCCACAAGTGATTCGTCATGGCAAAGGTGATCCTACCCCATTTGAGTAAAGAGGAGTCAAAGCGTTGTCTACCCCTGTTTTTCAGCATTCCCGAGTTTTATCCGGGATGCGACCCACTGGTAAATTGCATTTAGGGCATTATCACGGGGTACTAAAAAATTGGCTGCAATTGCAGCATGAGTATGAGTGTTTTTTTACCATTGTCGATTGGCATGCGTTGACCACCCATTATGAAAATCCCTACGATATTGAACAAAATATTTGGCAAATGGCAGTCGATTGGTTGGCGGTGGGATTGAATCCTGGATCGGCGTGTTTATTTATTCAATCGTGGGTTCCTGAACACGCGCAATTACATTTATTGCTATCCATGTTAACCCCGTTGGGTTGGTTGGAACGTGTGCCAACGTATAAGGAACAGCAGGAAAAATTAGCTGGGCGCGACTTGGCGACCTATGGCTTTTTAGGTTATCCGGTATTGCAAAGTGCTGACATTTTGATTTATCGCGCCGACTTGGTGCCGGTGGGAGAAGATCAAGTGTCCCATGTCGAATTAACCCGTGAAATTGCTCGCCGATTCAACCATCTATACGGTCGTGAAGCAGACTTTACCGAGTTAGCCGAAACCGCCATTACCAAAATGGGGAAGAAAAATGCCAAGCTCTATCGTGGCTTGCGCGTGCAATATCAGCAAGAAGGGGAGCATGAGTCGCTTGCTAAGGCTCAAGCTTTGCTGGAGACCCAACCCAATATTTCATTGGGTGATAAGGAACGATTGCTAGGTTATCTCACCGGTTCTGGCAAAATAATTTTGCCAGAACCGGAGGTGATGTTGACACCGGCTTGTCGATTGCCGGGGGTGGATGGTCAGAAAATGTCAAAATCTTACGCCAATACCATCAGCTTGCGTGAACCCCCCGAACAAGTGGAGCGTAAAATATTAACCATGCCAACCGACCCGGCTCGCGTGAAACGTACTGACCCGGGGGAACCAGAAAAATGCCCTGTATGGCAATTGCATCAAGTGTATGGTGATGAGCAAGTTAAACAATGGGTACAACACGGTTGCCGTAGCGCTAGCATTGGCTGCATTGATTGCAAACGGCCACTGATCGATGCGATCAATCAAGAATTGGCACCGATTCAAACCGCCGCGCGTGACTATGAACAAGATCTCAATCTAGTCAAAAGCATTTTGGCCGAAGGCAGTGAGCGTGCTAGGGATGAAGCCAAGCAAACCTTAGAAGTGGTACAAGAAGTCATGGGGATGGATTATTAAATGCAAGTGATGGTCCAGGGCGAGCCGATTGTCGAATTGCCACAAGATTTATACATTCCTCCCAACGCACTGGAAGTGTTTTTGGAAACTTTCGCCGGTCCTTTGGATTTATTATTGTACTTAATCAAAAAGCAAAACTTAGACATTCTCAATATTCCGATTGCACAAATCACTCGCCAATACATTGAATACATCGAGCTGATGCAACAAATGCAATTGGAATTGGCTGCGGAATATTTAGTGATGGCGGCAATGTTGGCGGAAATCAAATCACGCATGTTGTTACCCAAACCGGTGAATGCCGATGAGCAAGATGAAGAGGATCCGCGTATGCAATTAATTAAACAATTGCAGGAATACGAACAATTTAAAATCGCCGCTGAGCAGTTGGATCAATTGCCTCGTTGGGAGCGCGATGTGTTGCCCATTGGTTTAGCCACACCTGAAATAACGGTGGAGCAACCATTACCGCAAGTCCAATTGGTGGAATTGTTACGAGCGTTTCATCAAGTATTGGTTCGCACCGAGAAACACGCACATCACCAAATTTATCGCGAACCGCTATCGGTTCGTGAACGTATGACGTGTATTTTGGAGCAAGTAGGGGGTGAATCTTTCACCGACTTTCATCGCTTGTTTGCTATTGAGGAAGGGCGTGCTGGGGTGGTGGTGACCTTTATCGCTATTTTGGAATTAATCAAACAAGCCTTGATCGAAGTAGTGCAAAATGAAGCGTTCGCTCCCATTTACATCAAAGCTAATTGTGCGATACGAGATGAGGAAAGAGAATGTGATGCAAGTTGAATCCTTGAAATTAATTCTGGAAGCGGCACTGATGACGGCTGATGAACCCTTATCGATCCAGCAACTGTTGCCATTGTTTGCAGAATCTGAGCAACCTGAACCGATCATGATGGAGCAAGCACTTGCGGGATTGGCGCAAGATTATGCTGATCGCAGTGTTCAATTACAACAAGTGGCCAGTGGCTACTGTTTTCAAGTGAATGAGCAATACGCACCGTGGGTGATGCAGCTCAAACAATTAAAACCACCGAAATATTCCAGGGCACTACTTGAAACGCTGGCAATTATTGCTTATCGACAGCCGGCGACTCGAGCTGAAATTGAAGCAGTACGTGGGGTGGCTGTGAGCAGTCACATCATTAAAACATTGTTGGACCGACATTGGGTGAAAATTATTGGTCATCGTGAAGCCCCTGGCCGTCCGGCATTGTACGCCACCAGTCAATCATTTTTAGATTATTTCAATTTAACCAGTTTGCAAGATTTGCCAGCGCTGGAAGAACTTAAAGATTTAGAAACGTTACTGGTGATGTTGCAACCCTCACAAGCCGATACCCAGGAGTCCGATCAAACCTTGGCACAATTATCTTTGCCGATGGAATTGGTTGAAGAAACATAATCACAGTGGTGCAGCAATCTAAGGTATAGCGAGTGAGTGAAAAATTACAAAAATTATTAGCACAAGCGGGATTGGGTTCCAGGCGTCAAATGGAACAATGGATTGCCCAAGGGCGTGTATCTGTCAATGGAGAAGTGGCAACACTAGGTGATCGCGTAACGGTCAACGATCACATTCGAGTGGATGGTCAAGTCATTAAACTGCATGATCAAACTAAAGTACCGATACGTATTTTGTTATACAACAAACCGGATGGTGAAATTTGCACACAGCATGATCCACAACAACGACGCACTGTATTTGACAGCTTGCAAAAATTTCGACGTGGCCGTTGGGTCATGATCGGTCGGTTGGATATTAATACGTCCGGGTTGTTATTGTTTACCAATCATGGTGAATTAGCCAACCGATTTATGCATCCAAAATTTCAACTTGAACGTGAATACGCAGTGCGATTGCTGGGACAGCCCGAATCGAATGTATTGACTCGCTTGTGTCAGGGGGTGCGGTTGGAGGATGGCATGGCGCGATTTGATCGCATTGATACCGTTGGGGGGCGTGGCGTCAATCAATGGTACCACGTGGTGACCTGTGAAGGTCGGCAGCGTATTGTCCGTCGGTTGTGGGAATCTCAAGGGTTTACCGTCAGTCGATTGATTCGTGTACGCTTTGGTGACATTACGTTACCCGCTTCGTTACCTCGAGGCCGCTGGTTGGAATTGTCCGCGGCACAAGTAACCGAGGTATTAGCTAACATGTCGTCATAACATATCCACTTCACGATGATGGGCAAACGAGAAGGGTTCATTGATGTGAATTGGCAAGGTGACCGTGTAAATCATAGGCATCGGCATGAGTGATTTGCACCGTAGCCCAGTCGCCAACGGCAAGATGATCCCCCGGCGATTCAATATAGACCAATCCATCGATTTCAGGGGCATCGGCCATACTGCGGCCGATGGCATGATCCGTTTCAATTTGATCGATCAACACGGTTTGTTGGGTATTGATTTTTTGTTGTAACCAATCCATGCTGATTTGTTGTTGCAATTGCATCAATTGATCATAACGTTGTTGTTTGATGTTGGCTGGAACAGGATTGGGCAATTGGTTGGCGGTGGCGCCGGCCACTGGCGAGTATTGAAAACAACCGACACGATTGAGTTGCGCTTGCTCTAAAAAAGTTAACAAGTCTGCAAAATCTTGATCCGTTTCCCCAGGAAACCCAACAATAAAAGTTGAACGCAAGACCAATTCTGGACACAGTGTGCGCCAATGTTGAAGGCGCTGTAAGGTATTGGTGGCTTTGGCTGGGCGTTTCATCAACTTTAGTAAACGTGAATTGGCGTGTTGCAGTGGCATGTCCAAATAGGGCAGTATTTTATGTTCTGCCATCAATTCAATGACCGTATCCACATGCGGGTATGGATACACATAGTGCAAGCGAACCCAAATACCCAATTCACCCAACGCTTGACACAAGTCATAAAATTGACTGCGCCAAGAACGTTCATGCCAGTGTCCTGTTTGATAATGCAAATCGATGCCGTATGCACTGGTGTCTTGAGCAATGATCAATAATTCTTTCACCCCGGCTTGGGCTAATTGTTCGGCTTCATGCAACACTTGATCAATCCGTCGACTGGCCAATTTGCCGCGCATGCTTGGGATGATGCAAAACGTGCATTGATGATTACAGCCTTCGGCGATTTTCAGATAGGCATAATGCCGCGGGGTTAATTTAATACCAGTGGCAGGGATTAAACTGGTAAATGGATCGGTTGGTGGTGGTAAATGCTGCTGTACTGCTTGTACCACTTGCTCATAGGCTTGAGAACCACTGATGTGTAATACTTGTGGAAATCGTTGGCGAATGAAATCAGCTTTTGCCCCCAAGCAGCCGGTGACGATCACTTTGCCATTTTCAGTCAAAGCTTGTTCGATGGTAGACAATGATTCTTCTACTGCTGCATCAATAAAACCACAGGTATTAATGATCACGACTCCGGCATCGTGATAATCGCGAGATAATTGATACCCGCGTGCACGCAATTGGGTAATGATACGCTCTGAATCCACCAAAGCTTTCGGACAACCCAAACTGACAAATCCAACTTTCATACTGTGTGACTATCTAGAATTATTTCAAAGGGTCGCATTGTACACCGCGGCACAGCCAAGTGCGAATTGCAGAAGTAGCAATCGCTGATGAACTGATTTACAATGCTCAACAATTACTCTGAAGTAATTCCTGATAAAAGTTCGGTAACGATTCACCATCGTTGATGCGAACAGCCTTCTTTGGCGCATCGTAGATGAAAGTTGCACTTCAAAATGCTCACGTAGTTTTCTATGCTGCATTTTTTCAAAACAATCTTCATCCAACCTGCTGGCAAATATGGCTTTTCTCCAAGATTTAAAATTTTGGTGAATAGATACAAAGTTAGTTTCTTTTTTAGGGTGAAAAATGAAAATATTGCATGTCTACAAGCATTGTCATCCGGAGACCTACGGGGGGATTGAAAGTGTGATTTATCACTTGACCCAAGGATTGGCGAAATTGAACATGACAGCGGATGTGATGACCACCACCCGAATGTCACAGTATCACACACGCACTTTAGGGCGTAGTCGAGTGTATTGTTACCCGACTACGCTGGAACTTTCATCGTGTCCGATGAGTTGGCTGATGTATCGGGATTTTGCCAAAGTGGCTGCTCAATATGATTTAATTCATTATCAGTACCCTTGGCCGTTTGCTGATCTTATGTGTCGATTTAGTAAGATAGACAAACCGACGGTGATTACTTATCAATCGGACATTGTCCGTCAGCGGTTATTAAAACCAGTCTACTTACCGTTGGCACATTGGTTTTTAAATCGTGCTGATGCGATTACGACCACTTCAGAGAATTTACAAAATTCCAGCGATACTTTGCATCGCTATCGTGACAAAACCAGCATTATTCCCATTGGCATTGATTCAGATTGCTATCCAACACCCAGCGCTGCCACTTTGGCTCAATGGCAGACACGTGTGGGTCAACAATTTTTTCTATTTCTAGGCGTATTACGCTATTACAAAGGCGTGGATTTTTTATTAAAAGCGGTCCGAGATAGCGACATCCCGGTGGTTATTGCCGGTGCTGGGCCAGAGCAGCAACGCTTACAACAATTGGCACACGCGGATGGTTTATCCAATGTGCAATTTGTCGGTCAAGTGAGTGATGAGGCAAAAATGGCTTTGTTGACACTGTGTCGCTGTGTGGTGGCGCCGGCGCATCTACGCACAGAAGCTTTTTGCATCAGCTTGGTGGAGGGATTGTTGTTTGGGAAACCGTTAATTTCAACGGATGTTGGTACGGGGACTTCGTTTGTCAATCAACAGGGGCGCACGGGATTGGTGATTCCACCGGCTGATCCCAATGCTTTGCGTCAGGCGATGCAACAATTAATGGATGATCAAAGACTGTATACCCAATTGCAAGCTGGGGCGAAGGCACATTATCAACGTCATTTCACCAGCACGGTGATGGCGCAACAGTATGTGCGGCTGTATCAAACCCTATTGGCAAAGAGAGGCCGTGATTTGGCGACAGAGTTTAATTAAGATGAATCATCGCTTCTCGTACCCTCATCCAGTGAATCATGGCGGATGAGGCTGTCTTTGTTTGATGCATAGTGCTTATGGCTTGCAATGCATAATAATTATGCTACATTGGCTGTTTTTTTAACGATTGAGCCGTTGTTAAATGCAATGAGCGAGAGGCATTTTAGTGACAAGAGAGACGTGGAATGAATTGAGTGCCGTGATTCATCACTGGCTAATTTGGTTCACCTTGGGACATCAAGACATTAAGCTGCGCTATCGGCGTTCTTCCATTGGACCGTTTTGGATCACCTTGAGTATGGCAATCACCATTGGGACTTTGGGATTGTTGTACAGTCATCTGTTTAAAATCGATTTGCAAACCTACTTACCGCATCTTGCCGCCAGTTTGATTGGGTGGATGCTTATTTCAACGCTGATCATCGAAAGTTGCAATGCCTTTGTCGATGCAGAAAATTTCATTAAAAATAAGCAAAGCTATTTTTCGATTTACATTATGCGATTGGTGTTGCGCAACGTGATTATTTTTGCCCATAATTTATTGGTATTTATTCCTGTTGCGGTGATGTATCAACCTTCATTTAGTTTGAAGATACTGTGGTTGATTCCGGGATTGTTGATAATCAGTCTGGTTGCTGTCTTTTGGGGAGGCATTTTGGCAGTGCTTGGGACTCGTTATCGTGACTTCACGCAAATTATGAATAGTATGGTCCAAGTCTTATTTTTTGTGACCCCGATTATGTGGTTGCCCAGTTTTTTGAGTGAATCGTATCAATGGGTGGTGTTATACAATCCATTCAATCAATTGCTTAATTTGGTGCGTAGCCCATTGATTGATCAATCCATCACATTGCTCAATTGGGGAATCGTTGCCTTGGTGTTGGGAGTTGGCTTTTTGCTGTATGCCCATTTTATGC
>WLWR01000039.1 GCA_012103495.1 Legionellales bacterium | reverse complement strand
TAGATAATTAAATGTATAACACATTAATTAATTAATCAAGCACTTTTTGTGAATAAATATATAAGGCATGAAATAAAGGGTGACTTATTTTTTTGGGTGTATTAAGATCAGAAGAATTTAAGAGTACACTAGAAGGGAAAGCAGCCAGTTACATCATGTTCCAAGCTGCTGGAACTTTTTAACACAAACCGCATGATTGCCAGACCGCCAAGTTAGTCAATCGTGCTTTTACAACCGGACACCTAGTTTGGCATACAACGGCAAAGTGAGTCCATCCACACAAGGCAATTATAATCATGTGTTAAAAACTTCCTTCACCATGACCACCCGTATCGCGGTGAGGCGATGACAGATAGTTATTTCAACACGAATGTCGTCGTTAACGCTTGGCGGTGTTGCGTGACAAACTGTTGGCTAATACCTTTAACATTGGCTAATTGGTGAATATGGGTAAACGGTCCGTGCATATCACGGTAATCAACGATCGCTTGCGCGCGCCTTTGACCAATTCCCTTAAAGGCTCGTGCAATATCCACAGCGCTTGCTTGATTCAGATTCACTGAAGGTTGTTGTGTTGTCAATTGTTCCACCGATGGTGATAACGAAGTGACCTCTGTTGCCAACCCAGCGCTAGGCATCGCCACTAGACAAGACGCTCCCATCAACCAGATTAATTGCCATTGTTTTCTCATGTTGTATACTCCTTTATTTTCCTCGATTGATGTCCTTATCAATCACAACGACCTTTTGCAAAGTCGAAGCATTATGCCACGCGCACCGCATAAAGTCTATGTGGGCAAAACTCGCAAATGGGTTAAAGCAGGAGTAATTACGACATTTTGATTGTTATCTAGAGGGTATCAAAGCCGTCTTTACAAATGCAGCTCTCATCTAAAATGCGTCAAAGATAGCTGTTTGTCTCAACGGTGGTGGATGGCTACTCTAGGGGGAAAATGGTGGCTATGGGTGGACTCGAACCACCGACCCCAGCATTATGAGTGCTGTGCTCTAACCAGCTGAGCTACATAGCCTCGATGAGGGGTGCTATTGTGCGGATTCTGCCCTGCACTGTCAAGGCGATTGCGTGAATATACACTGATTCACTATGGTTCGATTCACCCACATTTGTTTGCAGTGAAAATTTGTCTATGCCACAATCAGCGGCTATTAATATGGATTTGATTTTTTAGGACAAGGTGAGTCTATGCTAAGAGCTATCAATGATGGTGATTTTGAAGCAGTCAGGCAACAACTTCGAAGAGAGGGACAAGAGGTAAACGATGAGGACAAAATAGAAGACGATTCCCAGCTTCTTAAATCCGCTCTTTTGCTATTTAAATCAATCCAAGAACAGCATGCCTTTTTAGTAAAAAACGATAGCCTGAGAACCTTTTACTCAACCAGCCAATTCCGTCGCCAATTGGGAAAAAAAGACAATTTGGTCGATATTATCTACCTATTGCTAAACCATTGTCCCCAAACAACCGAGTTATTTTCCTACGTCCACCAGTATCATTTATTCAGTGTACTGGCTTCTCCGCATGCAAAAAAAATCAGTGATACCGAAAAAAAAATCCATCTGCTGGATCTCTTATCCAACGAAGGGTTACCAGCAATCCCAGAAGACGATCAAACAGACTTACTCACCTACGCCATCACAAAAAAAGATGCTGAATTGATCGCCCGCATCCTCATTGCCATCGCCGGTGAACTTCCTACCCAAAAGCAAAATCATTTTGGGCAAAAAACCTTTAAACAACTCTTCCAAGAACCCTGGACGAAAATTCTTCCGGCAGAAACAAAACATGCGGTGGCAGCCTGTCTAGCAACGTTAGACTGTAGAGATCTCATTCAAAAAGTTGGACTAGCAGATAATATCAAACATTTTTACCCCACCTCCCCTGATGGTACAGGTACAGTTTCAACATTCACCTTCAATCGCTAAATGGCGATTGTCCCGCCTGTATAGCCGCTTGCACATGTTGCCAAGCTTGCGCAAACCAAGCGGTAAACTGGTGGGGATGACGGTCTAATTCAGTCGACAGTTCAGCTAAGGTCAACCAACGATGACTCATGGCTTCCGTAGGATTGGGTTGTACTGTTTTGTCCTCCACCAATCCCACCAACACATGATCCATTTCATTTTCCGTCAATTGATTATCCAAAGCGGCAGTATAATGAAAGCAGCCAATTTCAACCAATTCAGCCACCATACCCATTTCCTCCATCAATCGACGTTGGGCGGCGGCTAATACCGTTTCATCCGGGGCAGGATGGCTGCAACACGTATTGGTCCACAAACCACCACTGTGATATTTATCAAGCTGCCGTTGTTGCAACAAACACTCGTATCCCTGCTCACCCAAGTGAAAAATGAAAATAGAAAAAGCACGGTGCAATAACGCTTGTTGATGGGCGGCTAATTTCTCAGCTGTTCCAATAGCTTGATCCTGTTCATCGACTAAAATGACTTGGCTGGCTGAAGGCATATCGTTCTCTTTAATTCATTGATCACACAAATTTTGTTGGGGCATCATAATTGCTTGGATCACCGAATCTGTCAAGCAACGCTTGACTCAATTGGTGCTGCAATTGTGTGTAATAGGGTTGTATCCATGCCAAACGCATCGCGCCAACCCCACTCAATCCTAAAATGGCGTAGACTCGACTTCGACCAATACGAACCACCGTTGTATCCATTGTTGAGTCGGTCTGTAGCCACTGAATCAATGTTTGCAAACCAATCAACAAAGGCAATAAACACACCCAGCGTAATCGCTTCGATTGCAAATGCGTCACATAGCGCCAACCATCCTGTAAATATGCTTGGGCTTGTTGAAGCGCGGGTTTGATCGCTGCTGAATTTAAATAATATCGGCCGTGCTGTTGATCGACCGCCAAATCGCGCACCATATTAATTAATTGCAATCCACAACCATAATGCATTCCCCACTGCCGCATTTGCTCCAAAGATTGATCACTCCACCCTTTGAGGTTATCGGCAAATAATGTTGATAAATACTCACCCACACAACCAGCCACTTGATAGGTATAACCTTCCAATTCCGAGGCAGTTAAAGGCGCGGTCTCCCCTTGTGTAAAACGTTGCAGATCAAATTGCTGCCCTCTCAAAATAGGTTGCAACACCGCTTGAATACGTTGCTGTTCCATGGTTGGCAATTGGGTTAGACAAGTTAGGCAAAACGTCAATTCACTCATCAAGTGTTGTTCAGCGATATTGGTTTGATGAGGCGCACACGCCGCAGCCAAATCCGCCAAACTGGGATCAGTCAAATTCACCGGTAGACGACACAATGTGGCAAATTGTTGCAGCCAAATAGTGCGCTGGGCAAGTTCAACCGTGGGGGTATCGGCCAATGTATCGCTGATCCGCGCCAATAAATAAGCCACACAAGCGCTGTCACGCACCGCCGCCGGCAATAAACGCAGAGTTAAATAAAATGATCGCGAGACCGATCGCGTCAGTGCGTATAATTTTTTTTGCTGCATTACACAATTTAACTTTTGCATGGGTTTACCAGTGTATTGGAAATAAATGAGCAACGCAAAGCTCATACTTGTTTACCGCCACAATCTTGTTAAACTCAACCCCATGAGAAATTCACCCCTATTATTTTTATGATGCGGCAAGCCAGTCCTCCGATATCATTGACACGCATTGAACGCAAATTAATTCGGCGTTCCTACCAACATTGTCAACAGTTGACCAAACGCTGCGCCGCTAATTTTTATTATGGAATGCGTTTGTTGAACAAAGCACAAGCATCGGCCATGTATTCCATGTACGCTTGGATGCGATTGGCCGATGACATTGCCGATCATCCAGAACTGAGTTACAACCAAAAAATAGAATATCTTGCCACTTTAAAAAAAGACACTCTGCGCTACGTGTATCACCCACCATCGTGGGAAACATTGTTTGAACAAGACCCACTCTGGCCGGCAGTCGTCACCACCATCCAACAATACGCCATTCCTTTGAGTTATTTTGAAGATTTACTGCAAGGGTTATTGATGGATCAAGAAAAACATCATTATGCCAGTTTTGTTGAATTGGAAGAATATTGCTACCGAGTAGCATCGGTGGTGGGCTTGATTTGTTTAGAAATCTGGGGATATCGCGATGACAAAACTGCCAAGCAATTAGCAATTTGGCAAGGCATCGCCTTTCAATTAACCAATATTATTCGCGATATTTTTGTCGATGCACAAATGGGGCGCTTGTATTTACCAGCAGAAGATTTTAACTGCGAATCTTTGACCGCTGAACAATTTTTACAATTGGATTATGAACAGCAATGCGAAGGGGTGGAAATCATCATCGAGCGCGCCTTGTCTTACTTTCGCAAATCCGCTCGCTTGGAACGTTGCATCAGCCCCACTTCCCGTAAATGTTTGCGCGTCATGTCTACCATTTACCAATCTTTATTAGCCAAACTGATTAAAAATAAACAAAAATTACTCAAGCATCAAAAACACATTCAAGTGCATCCCTTGGCCAAACTATGGATTGTGTTAAGTCAAAAAAATGATTCCTACTGGGATGAATGATCCCTGTCTACCTTTTGCTCACCCATTTTTGATCCAATAAAAAACATATTGTATTTATAGTACTCAATTTAATGAAAAAATGATAAAAATAGTTGTCAAATAAAAATCTATTTAATTAGAATAGCTCCGATTTGTTTAATATAGGAGCATTTTTAAGATGCCAACAAGAGTACCTACGGTAGAAATAAGTCCCCAATCAAAAGCAGAGTCCTCTCCTTTCCCCGGAAGAGGACCCCTCCAGCATTTTACTTTCAACGATGAAAGTAAAATCGATGTCAACATCAGCTCTTCGCCACAATATTTACCAGAAGCAGCAAAATCAGCTTATGCTAAATTGATTAAGGCAATTAATAAGTCTGGGGTAACTTCTCTCATTGATAATGTAGATCAATTATTTTCGTCACCCATCGAGAATGCTGTTGCTATTGGAGAACTACAAAGTTTGAAAGAGGGGCACAATTTTAAGATGATAACGAAACCTATTGATTCATTAATAACCGCTCTAGAGGGAATAGACGACATCCCCACACTACCAATCACACCGCTTTCAACACGCTAACCTCACTCCTCCAGACAGCAAACAATGTTTGCTGTCTGCGACTCTCATTCACCACATAAAACACCCATTGCCACAAACAATCGCTATCTAATCGTATCGATTTCTCTCACAATCTTTCCCAAAAAAAACCCCGCACAAAGCGGGGTTTTTAAGGTCACACAAACAGTGTGATGAAATAGACGACGATGATTACATCATACCGCCCATACCACCCATACCGCCCATGCCACCCATGCCGCCCATGTCACCACCAGCAGGCGCCGAAGCCGAATCTTCTCTCGGCAATTCAGCAACCATGCATTCCGTGGTTAACATTAAGCTGGCAACAGAAGCTGCATTTTGCAACGCGGTGCGAGTTACTTTGGTTGGATCCAAAATACCGGCTTCCACCATGTCACAATATTCGCCAGTCGCTGCGTTGAAACCATAGTTACCTTTACTATCGCCAACTTTGTTCACAACAACAGACGCTTCGTAACCAGCATTGGTAACAATTTGTCGCAATGGAAATTCAATCGCACGGTGTAAAATGTCGATCCCCACTTGTTGATCATGGTTATCGCCTTTTAAGCCATCCAATGCTTTTTGCGCACGAATCAATGCAACCCCCCCGCCGGGGACAATGCCTTCCTCAACCGCAGCACGGGTGGCGTGCAATGCATCTTCCACACGGGCTTTCTTTTCTTTCATTTCCACTTCTGTGGCTGCACCGACTTTGATCACAGCAACCCCGCCAGCTAATTTAGCCACACGTTCTTGCAATTTTTCTCGATCGTAATCTGAAGAAGTATCTTCAATTTGTGCTCGAATTTGATCGATGCGCGCTTGAATGTCTTTGTTCTTGCCTGCACCATCAATGATCGTTGTGTTATCTTTGGTCACCACCACTCGTTTGGCAGAACCTAAATCAGTGAGGGTGGCACCTTCCAATGTTTTACCCACTTCTTCAGAAATCACTTGACCATCGGTGAGGGTAGCAATATCTTGCAACATCGCTTTACGACGATCACCAAATCCAGGCGCTTTAACCGCACAAACTTTCACAATGCCACGAATGTTGTTGACTACCAAAGTCGCCAACGCTTCACCTTCAACATCTTCAGCAATCACCAATAACGGACGACCTGCTTTGGCAACGCCTTCTAATATTGGTAACATATCGCGAATGTTCGAAATTTTCTTATCCACTAATAAAATGTGTGGATTTTCCAATTCGGTAGACATGTTTTGTTGATTGTTAACAAAGTAGGGAGAAATGTAGCCGCGATCAAATTGCATTCCTTCAACTACAGACAATTCATTCACCAGGCTATTGCCTTCTTCTACGGTGATGACGCCTTCTTTGCCAACTTTTTCCATCGCTTCAGAAATAATACGGCCGACACCTTCATCTGAATTGGCTGAAATGGTACCTACTTGCGCAATCGCTTTGTTGTCTTTGCAAGGCTTGGATAGTTTTTTCAAATAGTCAACAACCACCACCGTCGCTTTATCGATACCTCGTTTCAAATCCATTGGATTCATCCCGGCAGCCACAGCTCTTTGGCCTTCATTAACGATTGCTCGCGCCAATACCGTCGCAGTGGTCGTACCGTCACCAGCATTATCTGATGTTTGAGACGCCACTTCCTTAACCATTTGCGCGCCCATGTTTTCCAATTTATTTTTCAATTCAATTTCTTTGGCAACGGACACACCGTCTTTGGTTACCGTTGGTGCACCAAAAGCTTTATCTAAGACGACATTACGTCCTTTGGGCCCCATCGTCACTTTGACCGCGTCTGCTAAGATGTTGACGCCTTCTAACATTCTGGCACGTGCGTCATCACCAAAGATTACTTGCTTCTCAGCCATAACTTTCTCCTCTTAAAATATTTGATTCAAATTACTCAACAATACCCATGATGTCTTCTTCACGCATCACCACTAAGTCTTTGCCTTCCAATTTGACTTCGGTGCCAGCATATTTACCAAACAACACCACGTCACCAACTTTAACAGCCAGTGCGCGAGTATCGCCATTGTCTAATAATTTACCTGGTCCTATAGCAACGACTTTGCCTTGAATGGGTTTTTCAGTTGCGCTATCGGGAATGACAATTCCACCGGCAGAAGTACGTTCTTCTTCCAACCGAGTCACCACAACGCGATCATGCAACGGACGAATGTTTACTTTCATTGTCAGCTTTCTCCTACTTTTAAACAAGATTTCGTTTTTAACTAATTTCACCTACGACGGCGGTGCTTACCCACAAGCTTTGTTTGTAAACGCCCCAGTCAGCGAGTACTTAATGTGAGGATTAATCAGAATATTTCAAGCACGAAAGTTATCTTTTTTTACCCTTATCGACAAAATTCGCAGCTTAAGGTGAGATGAGTATATACTTGCCATCCTATTGAAACAAAAAAGGCCGTTTATTTATGTCTCCTTGGCGATGTTTGTTGGCCGGTTTAGTTAGTGTAATGTTCGCCTTGCCTGCTTCGGCGTTGACGCCTTTGCCACCAGAGCAAGTGTTCCAGCCCACCATTGCCGTGCATGATCCCAACACCCTGCTAATCCATTGGCAAATTGCTCCCGGTTATTACCTGTATCAAGATCAATTCCAATTCCGACTCGAAGACGCCACCATCGCGCAATTGGGGCATGCGCGCATTCCAACAGGACAAGCGCAGTTTGACGATACCGTGGGCAATTATCAAGTCTTAGCCAATAGTGTGCAAATCCCATTGTCTGTATTAGGCTTGCAAGCCGGAGATACCCAATTGATTGTCGATTATCTGGGGTGCTCGGCCAGTGGTTTTTGCTATCCCGCCCAGCAATTCACAGCACAATTAACTTTTAATGAGCAAACCAAACTCATACACAGTGAGCTTATTACCACACCAACCACCGCAGTTATGCCAGAAACGGTGGATGAGCCGTCATTGCCCGAAGTCTTCACCCAACCACACATGGTAATCACGTTGCTTACCTTTTTGGGTTTGGGATTGTTATTGAGTTTTACGCCATGTGTATTGCCAATGATCCCCATCCTATCCAGTATTATTGTTGGACATGGCGATCGCATCACCACGCGTAAAGCATTTATTTTATCCTTGATCTATGTAATCAGTATGTCGCTGACTTATGCGGTGATTGGCCTGATGTTTGCTTTGATTGGTCACAATTTACAATTACTGTTGCAAACCCCTTGGGTAATTGGCATCACCAGTTTTATTTTTGTTTTATTGGCACTGGCAATGTTTGGTTGTTATGAATTAAAACCACCCGAACCTTGGCAGGCACGCATTGCGCATTGGAGTCAACGTCAAAGTGGTGGCGCTTATTTGGGCGTAGCCATGATGGGCAGTCTTTCGACCTTGATTTTATCTCCGTGTGTCACGGCACCTTTGGTGGGTGCGTTGGCGTACATCGCAAACACCGGCAATGCAATCATTGGCGCAAGTGCACTGTTTGTCTTGGGTCTTGGCATGGGTATCCCATTGTTATTGATCGGCGCCTCAGCCGGTCGGTTATTACCAAAAGCCGGTCCATGGATGACAACCATTCAAGCCACGTTTGGCGTTTTGTTATTGAGTGTGGCATTGTATTTATTGGCTCGCATTCTTCCTGCGTCACTGATGTTATTACTGTGGGGCAGTTTATTGATTGTTTGCGCTATTTATTTAGGGGTTTTGCAACGCAATCTCACCCGTGGTTGGCAAAAACTATGGCAAGGCATTGGCATTGTGGCATTGGTCTACGGCATTACTTTGGTCATTGGTGCCGCCATGGGCAACAATCAATTGTTAGCACCTCTGCAACAAGATATCAGTCAATTATCAAAAACAGCGACCAACCAACCGGCTGTTTCTTGGCAGCCAGTCAATCAAGTTGCCGAGGTTGAGCAGGCTCTGGAACAAGCACGCCACCAACCGCAACCGATTTTATTAGATTTTTATGCTGATTGGTGTTTGACCTGTCAAACCATGGAACGAAACGTATTCGGCGATCCGACTGTACAAACAGCCTTGAGTACTTACCAATTGCTGAAAGCCGATGTGACCGCTCAAACCATCGCAGATCGCCAATTAATGCAACATTTTGATGTGATCGCTCCACCAACACTGCTGTTTTTTGATCGACACGGCCAATGGCTAACGGATGCCACCTTGGTTGGCGAGATTGATAAATCCACGTTATTAAACCATCTCAAGCAATTGGAATCACGGGAGAACTAAAGCGATCCGACGAGATATTGAAGGGATCTTGCAATAAATGATGGCATCGGGCACAATACGTTTTTTTTTAAAATCGACACATTCTCATGGCGAATATTCTCCTACTTAATGGCCCGAATCTAAATCTATTAGGCCAACGAGAAGCCGATCTTTACGGTGCCACCGACCTGCAGCAAGTCCATGAAGCATTAGAGAAACAAGCCGATTCATTGGGAGTTTGCATCGATTGTCGGCAAACCAACGGCGAACATGAATTAATTGACTGGGTACAACAAGCGCCACAGCAAGCGGTGGATTTGATTATTATCAACCCAGGCGCCTACACCCACACCAGCATTGCCCTACGCGATGCCTTATTGGCTGTTAAGATTCCTTTTATTGAAGTGCATGTGAGTAATATTCATGCACGTGAAGCTTTTCGCCATCATTCTTATTTTTCCGATATTGCCCTGGGGACCATCACTGGCTTAGGGGTGATTGGTTACCAATTGGCCTTACAGGCCGCCATTCAATACATCAGAGGTTAATTCACTATGGACATACGCAAAATAAAAAAACTGATCGAATTGCTTGAAGAAAGTGGTGTAACGGAAATCGAAATCACTGAAGGCGAAGAATCGGTACGCATCAGTCGATTCAGCTCGCAATCTCCGGTGGCTCCCACACCCCAACAACCCATTAGCACTGCACTTCCGGCCGCCCCGACTCCTGTTGCAGCACCTACATCCACCGTGCAAAATGCCGAGTCAGCAACCAGCAAAGCGGCGGTTCCCGCCGGCCACACCGTCAAATCACCCATGGTCGGCACTCTGTATACATCGCCTTCGCCGGAAGAAAAACCATTTGTTGAAATCGGTCAATCGGTCAAAATCGGCGATGTTTTATGCATTATTGAAGCGATGAAAATGTTTAACGAAATCGAAGCCGACAAAGCCGGTACCATTACCGCGATTTTAACCAGTAATGGCGAACCGGTTGAATATGGCCAACCCTTGGTCGTCATCGAATAATCACTCACTGTTTCGTAGGAATGACTCATGTTCAATAAAATTGTAATTGCCAACCGCGGTGAAATTGCGTTACGCATTTTACGCGCTTGCAAAGAATTGGGAATCGGCACCGTCGCGGTGCACTCAGAGATTGATCGAAA
>WLWR01000038.1 GCA_012103495.1 Legionellales bacterium | reverse complement strand
CGCCGTTGACCAAGAGGGACCCATAACTGGGAGCACTGACAATTTGAATCGAACTTAAATCCAATGAATTTTCGGAGTCGGAATCGTTGCCAGCCAAATCAATGACCACGCTGCCGCCTTCATCGACAGAGGCACTGTCATCGACAGCGATGGGTGCAGTATTGTCCACCGCACCGACGGACAGGATAAAATCATCAAAGATTGCCAAGCCCCCAGTATCAGTGGCAGTGACGAGCACGGTAATATCGGCAACATCGGTTTGCAGTGGGGTACCCGAAAACTGTCCAGTGTTAGGGTCAAAGCTAAGCCAAGCGGGCAGTGGATCGCCATTGATAAGTGTTGCTGATAGAGTCAACACATTGCCATCTTCAGCATCATTAAAAGTATTGGCGGGAATATTGAATGTGAAGGGTTGATTCTCAGTAGCGTTTTGATCAGCAAGAGCATTGTCAACGATTGGTGGTTGATTGATTGGCGCATTTAATAATTGATCAATGGTTAACACACCATCGGCAAAGGAAAATAATTCAACGTTACTAACAATATCACTACCGTCACGTCCACTAGCGAGATCTTGAATTTGAAACTGATTCGGCGCTAATTGAATGACAAGATAATCAGCTCGATTGCCAGAAAAAACCGCGGTGTCTTGACCAGAACCACCGTTAAGATAGTCATCATGCTGTCCACCGACCAAGGTATCATTCCCTTGATTTCCATACAAATGGTCATTGTTCACACCACCGTACAACTGATCGTGGCCAACACCCCCAGCCAGTGTATCTCCAGTTAAAGTAGGAGCTTGAGGATTTTGAAATTGTAGAAAATTATTTGCGCCAAATTGGAACGTTAATTTATTGAAAAAATAATTTGCGATGGGAGAGCCACCAACCAACGAAAAAGAACCCAATCCAAAACCAAAAAAGGAGCCAAAACCAAATGGACCAACACCTAACTCGCCACTTCCTATTGAAGCAAATAAAAAGGGATTAAATCCAAAAAATCCGAAACCAAATCCAAAGCCGAAAAAATTATTCGTGGATGAAGTGGAAAATGTGGCTTGCGGTTGAATGTCACCATATAAAATATCATTGCCAGAACCACCTACAAGGACATCCATACCTTGACCACCGATCAATACATCATGGCCTCTACCACCCAATAGCAAGTCATCTCCATCCCCTGCGTCGATGGTATCATCGCCTCCCTGACCCAAAATAATATCGTCTCTATAAGTTCCTTTTAGTAATTCGCTCCTGCGTGTCCCAAAAATAATTCTACCAATCGCCATAATTGCACCTCAGCGAGATTGTTATTTGGAACGTGACAAGCGTCAGCCACACCTGGCAGGAGTGGCTGGTTCATTGTTAGAATGTGATTTGAATCATTGATAAAAAACAACAATATCACGCCATCTGCTCGCACGTTGAGACCAAAGTAATCGCTGATAACCATTATCCCGTAATGCGATTATTTTTGATCCTATTGTGTAATGCCTCAGGAGCTGATCCGATAGCTGCGAGAGTCGCACTGGATGTAAAAAAATGATCATTTACCTCATCCAGTACACTGCTAAGAATTGATCATTGTAACTTAAATATAGCACACTCATTTGATGAAAAATGAATAGAAATGATTGTTAAACAAAGGGTTACATTGTAATCCCCCGCTTGTTCAACCAATCATTGGCAATGCCGATGCAATCGGGGACAGCGATGCAATCAGGGACAGTATACTTAATTCAGCAATCGGAATCAGGAGTAGCATAATTAATTCAGTAATCTGTAGTCAGTATAAATTATCCATCCTACCTCAGTTGCAAGACTCTCTCTCCATTGGTGATGATGTTCCAGATAGTATTTCAAGATTGCAGTAGGAGTGATGATGGTAATTTTTTAACCGATCAAAAAATTCAAAACAAGAGATGATAAAAATGGCAGGTGGCGCATTCCATCGCGAGAGGTTTGTCATCACCATGAACTTCCTTGTTCATCCTCACCCTTTATCACCTCTTGTAACCCAGAATCTTACTCGAGTATGAAGAGAAAAAAATCCGTATTAAATACTGAAAATTCCATCTATTTTTAAGCAAAAAAAACCTCCCTTAACGAGACACTCGCTTAGAAAAATCAACCAATTCAATGATTTTAAGGCAGACACCATCCAATCTGTACTTTTATAGTAAACTGGGCATTGGGATAAACTGATTACTTATTATTTTCTTTTAATTTTACTCCCAACGCCTTTAATCGATCTCCCAAGCGAGGGTGGGTGGAAAATGCGCCAGAAAAAGATTGTATTGGTCCCAAGGCTTTGGCTGGGTCATAAACATAAGCCGCACGACGTACTTCCTCATGCGCCGTATGTGCGTATTCATAACGATATTGTTCAGCGTTTTGTTGATGATCTTCGTGAATCTTAATCAAGGCACTGGCCAATGGTTCATTATTACGCGTCAGTTGCACACAACCTGCATCGGCTAAATACTCCCGAGTACGACTTAAGAACAATCCTAGTAAAACGGTAATTAAGGGTAACAAATATCGCAGCAATATAATCACGATCACCAAGCGATTATCCCCGCGACTTTGCCGACGTGGATTAAACAATACAGCGTAAAATAATAGATCCACCATGATTAACATCAAATTACTTAATACTGCAACCATCAAAGTTAGCTTAATATCACCATGACGAATGTGGCTAATTTCATGCGCCATCACCGCTTGTAATTCAGCACGACTTAATTTTTCTAACAAACCACGAGTGATGGCGACCATCGCTGATTTTTCACTGTAACCACTGGCAAAAGCATTCATGTACGGGGCTTCAATCAAATATATTCGTGGCATGTAGGACAATCCTGCCGCGATTTTTAATTCTTCCACTACGTGATATAACTGTTTATCCGTTAAATCCCGCTCAGTTTCTGGCGTTACTTCATAATACTCGGTACCCAACAGTACAATACGATTGTGAAAAGCATACGTGATCAACAATGACAACACAGCAATAGCACTGGTGATCATGGTCACATACGGCACTAAATAACCGGTCAATAATGCTTTTAAAATAGCTTGATAAGGATATTGAGCGTACATTTCACCGTAGATAAAAGTATCAATCAGTAAACCCAATAAGACATACAACCCAATAAAAATACCAATAACCCAACGCGTGCGGCGTTGATTTTTGCGAATCTGAGCACGCCAATCCGTACTACCCACTTGGAATTGCGATCGATCAACCATCACTAGAATTTAACGGTTTTGGCTTCTTGTTCAGCGATAGCCGTTTCACTCAGTTGCCAATAAGCAAACTCTTCATTCAATTTAGGCACAACACCTACCACCATAGATTCAAAAAATGATTTCTTGGTTGCATTGTAAGTTTCGATACTATCGTTAAATGCTTGCTTAGCAAATGCCAATCTATTTTCCGTATTGACCACTTCTTCTTGCAACTGCAATGCATTTTGACTGGCTTTCAAATCAGGGTATTGTTCAAATACTAAGTTAATATTGGAGGCAATTTTGGAAATAGCATCTTCAGCGGCAAACCGAGTTTTTTCATCTCCTTGTTTATGCGCTTTTTGCGATTGATTACGCAAAGCAACCACATCTTTCAAGGTCGTTTTCTCATAGTCCATGTATTTTTTAACCGTCTCGATCAATGATTCAAATACTTTAAATCGACGATCTAATTGCACGTCAATTTGACGTTCATTGTTGTGCACTGCTTCAATTTGTTTGATTAATTTGTTGTAAACAGTTACAAAATAAATAGCCAACAAAATTACAATGCCAATTAAAATCACAATTGTAGTACTCATACCCACCTCTTATTCAATCAAGATTAATGTTGCCTAAGTATATACCCATCGTACTTGAAGATGCGAATTTTAAGCGTGTAGTGAACACCATCTTGCGAAGATTTTTTCAAAAAAAACCGTCGCAAGCTCCATCACTTTTGCTTCACCCACGTATGCTTATCAGCCAATACATCCTGTCCTTGAGTCTGCCAATCCAATTGTAAAATACCCGCTAGCGTGGGGGCAATATCCAAAATATTGATCACTCCCAGTGATTGGCCAACAGGAATTCCCTCACCTTTTAACAAGAAACTAGAATACATTGCCGGACGCGATGGTAATTGCCCATGCTCACCTTTGACTTGTGGCAGCGGCTCAATGGCTTGCATCGTATCCAATCCATCACTGAATCGATAACCAGGTTCTGCCTCCACATAAAACCCAGTCTGTACCCCTCCCATTCGACTAAGTTCATCAGCGGTTAACACTGTTGCAATTCCAAACATTTTATTGTTAGCCAACTCGGTTAAATAATCTTCTACCCGCTTGGTCAACACGGGGTCATCCGGTTGTGCCAACATAATAGTGCTCCCTCCCCCATGCCCCCAAGCAAACGCATCCCAGTGACTCACCCGTCCTTGATCATCCAATTCAATCAAGCCGGCTTGATACAATAACGCATTCAAATGAACCGTCACATTGGCATTGTAAAAACCATGATCAGATACAATGGCCAACACATAGTGACCATCGGTTATTGTTTCCAACAACGCTTCCAACACACCCATGGATTGATCCAATTCAGCCAAAGTAGCCAGCGCTTGCAAATCACCATGACCGTATTGATGGGTTTGCGAATCATAAACGGGTAAATGAATGAGCATTACATCAATGGTTTTATTCGTGAGTAAATACTTGGCGATGTTGAATCGCTCTTGCGTTTGTTCAATAGACTGATCCAAGATCAACGTCCCCAATGCTTGTTCCAGTTCATTGAGCAATTGCGGTGTTGTTATAACTCGCATGATCTTAACGTCATTGGCATCATCAAATCGCCAATATGCCGGAATGTTGTAATCAATATCCGCACCAACCGTTACCGGCCATTGTACATTTGCCGTGCGTCGTCCAGCTTGTTTGGCAACATCCAATAACGTGGGGACTTGCAAATCTTCCGAAAACCAATACCAAGCATTATCACGCTTGGCTTGTGGATTAAACATTTTATTGGCTAAAATGCCGTGTTCTGCTGGCAACACACCCGTTATCAATGTGGCATGAGATGGATAAGTAACGGTTGGAATTACACCCACTACCCCTGTCGCATAACTGCCTTGTTCGATAAACGAAGTCAGATGAGGCAAGTCAAACCCTTGCTGTTGGGCTATATCAAGGTCCTGTGGATTTAATCCATCCACGGATACAACAACTAACAAGGGCGGTCCATCTTGCACAGAGGTATGATCCGTTTGGCAACCCATCCCTACCATCAAAATCAGAAACATTATAAACATGAAACGCATGCAATCATTCCTTAGGTTATTTACAATTTATTTTCCACCATTGGTGCCCATTCAGCAAATTTAAAGAATCACACGCAAAAAATTAGCAATCATCAATAATAATGCTATCATAACAAACCTTTTCATTGCTATCTTTGTCAGCGACTTGGACAAATTTGAGAATACCTGATGACCTATACAACGTCTATCATTAGCCTCTTACTAACTCGTATGCTTATTGGCAGTGCCTTAGGTTTGTTTTATGCACTCTTTCTTCCTATCGCTGAAACCTATCAAATTGTTCTATGTGTCGGCATGGGGATCAGTGTCGCGGTTCTTACTGGCTTGACCAGTTATTATCTCATGTATTCTAAATTGAATACCTTACCACTATTGGTTGTGTTTGTTGTGCGGTTAATTCTGTATGCCATCGTGATCACCTTGGCGTTGCTCATCGCAGTTGGCTTGTTGGATTTGGTCGATCAATTTTTATTCCAACAAGAAACATCTCTGCTTAGTGCTTATTATGCGACCATCGGTTGGTTATTTAATCAGCATTACGGATTGCTGCTATTAATCAGTTTTATTTTTCTTATCCTCAGTCAATTGTTTGCCGTCAGCACTGGATTGTTAGGCAAAAAAACTTTATTTAATTATTTTATGGGGCGCTATTATCATCCTAAAGAGGAAGAACGCATCTTTTTATTTGTTGACTTAAAGTCGTCAACTAGCATTGCTGAACAATTAGGAAATACTCATTTCCATGCTTTTTTACGTTCTTATTTCGCTGACATTGCCGCACCCATCGCACGCACCCATGGTGAAATTTATGAATACGTGGGTGATGAAGTGATTATTAGCTGGCCCAAAAATAAATCAGCTAATGCGTATCAATGCTTGGCTTGCTTCAAACTTATGAAACAAGCCATTGAGAAACGCACGCCTTTTTATCAAAAAACGTATGGTTTCGTTCCGATTTTTCGTGGCGGTGGGCATGTAGGCATAGCACTGGTTGGTGAAGTTGGTGTTTACAAACGCAAGATTATTTACGCTGGTGATGTCTTAAATACCTGTGCACGCATCATTGCCGAAGGCAACCGTTTGCATCAAGAATTAGTCATTTCCGAAGATTTATATCAACTATTGCAACCGACATCTGAATACACAATCGACTTTTTATCCCGCAGTCTATTCAAGGGCAAGCAAACTGAAACGGCAATTTATTCAGTCAATCCCGTGTCGACTCCCAAATTAAATTTAATAAAATCCAGCATTCCTGTTTCACCCTCCATCAAGACCACAAAGCACTGATGGGCACGATAAATAAACCATCAGCAAATGCCATTGTATGATCACCATCATACAATAACACGCCTAATTTAAAACGATTCCCTGCAATGTTTTTGAATCGTTGCAATCCGATAAAATCTTTGTTGATCAATGTAGCACTCGCCTTCATTACTCATTGAATATCGTTGATAATGACAAACTTATTTCATATTAGCGTCTGATCGGGATTATAGTAGCGTCTGAAGCACCCCGCAGAAACCATTAAAAAAATCTCTGTTCTCAATTAGACCCTGTCAACCATGCTACTCTGAGGACCCTAGTTGAGAAGTCAATCTGAAACAACTGTTTTCTTGTTCGCTGGCGTGGTTTTTTTATTCAAGACAGCTTTCAAATAATGTCCCGTGTAAGAAGTAGGATGTTGAGCCACTTGCTCTGGTGTTCCCTGAGCAATGATTTTACCTCCTTTACTACCGCCTTGTGGACCCAAATCCACAATCCAATCAGCCGTTTTAATGACATCCAAATTATGTTCAATAATCACAATGGTATTACCTTGATCACGCAAGCGATGCAACACGACAAGCAATTGTTTAATATCATGAAAATGCAAACCAGTGGTGGGCTCATCCAACAAATACAACGTTTGCCCGGTACCTCGCTTAGATAATTCACGCGCCAACTTAATGCGCTGGGCTTCACCACCAGACAATGTCGTTGCACTTTGCCCCAAATGAATGTAACCCAATCCCACATCCAGCAATGTTTGCAATTTGCGCGCTATTACCGGAATGACATCAAAAAATTCACGCCCTTCCTCAACCGTCATATTGAGCACTTCGTGAATATTTTTGCCTTTGTATGTGATCGACAATGTTTCAGCATTGTAACGTTTACCTTTACATTGATCGCAATGCACGTAAATATCTGGTAAGAAGTGCATTTCCACTTTGATCAACCCATCCCCTTGACACGCTTCACATCGCCCTCCTTTGACATTAAAACTAAATCGCCCAGGCGCATAGCCACGAGCACGCGATTCAGCCGTAGCGGCAAACAGTTCACGAATCGGGGTAAACAATCCTGTGTAAGTAGCAGGATTGGATCGCGGCGTACGTCCGATCGGACTTTGATCAATATCGATGACTTTGTCAAAAAATTCCAACCCTGTGATCTGTTGATAACGTCCAGCATTTATTTGCGTTGCTCGGTTTAATTCGGCGGCACAAATAGGATACAACGTATCATTGATCAAACTCGATTTCCCAGAACCGGACACTCCCGTCACACACGTCATCAATCCCACCGGCACTTCCAAGGTCACTTGACGCAAATTATTGCATTGCACTCCGGTTAATATTAACAATCGATCCTGATTGACGAGTTTACGTTGCAAAGGGGTAGCAATGGTTTGCTGACCCGATAAATATTGTCCGGTTAGAGAATTTGAATCTTTCATGATCACAGCCGGTGTTCCTTGAGCGACAATTTCACCACCATGCACACCCGCTCCTGGTCCCATATCCACCACATAATCAGCGGCTAAAATTGCGTCTTCATCATGCTCCACCACAATCACGGTGTTGCCTAAATCTCGCAACCGCGTCAACGTCGCTAACAATCGATCATTATCACGTTGGTGCAAACCAATTGATGGCTCATCCAAAATATACATCACGCCAACCAATCCTGAGCCAATTTGACTGGCCAATCGAATACGTTGCGCTTCACCACCCGACAATGTTTCAGCACTGCGAGCTAAGGTTAAATAATCCAAACCCACATTCACTAAAAATTGCAAACGCTCGGTGATTTCCTGTTTAATCTTGGCTACGATCTTGCCACGCTGACCGGGCAACTGCAGCGTTTGGAAAAAAGCCAATGCGTCTTCAATCGATAAAGCGGTAATCGCTGGCAAATTCAATGCTTCAACAAACACATGCCGAGCTTCCTCACGCAAGCGCTCACCCTGACACACACTGCAAGGTTGCGACGATAAATATTTCGCTAATTCTTCACGTACCACATTAGAATCGGTTTCACGATACCGGCGCGCCATGTTAGGCAACACCCCTTCAAATGTATGGCATTTATTGTATACACTGCCTTTAGCGCTGTGATAATGAAAATCAATTTTTTGTTTTCCACTGCCGTGCAGCAATATTTGCTGAAAAGATTCCGGCAATTGGACAAACGGTTGCTCAATGTCCACTTGGTAGTGCTCTGCCAAAGAAGACAACATACTAAAGTAATATAAATTCCGTCGATCCCAACCTCGAATTGCACCACCGGCCAAACTCAACTGAGGATTGTGGACCACTTTTGCCGGATCAAAAAACTGATTGATCCACAGTCCATCACATTCTGGACACGCCCCCATTGGATTGTTAAATGAAAACAACCGTGGCGCCAACTCGGTGATGCTATAACCACACTCTGGACAGGCAAAATTTTCAGAAAATAATAATTCAGGTTGTGCCTCATCATCCATAAAAGCAACACTGGCAATACCTTCGGTTAATTGCAGAGCGGTTTCAAACGATTCACTCAATCGCGAGGTCAAATCGTCTCTAATTTTAAAACGATCCACCACCACTTCGATCGTATGTTTTTTGCGTAACGCTAATTTAGGTGGATCATCCAATTCACAAATCTCACCGTCAATGCGCGCACGGACAAACCCTTGACTCAGCAATGTTTGCATCAATTGCACATGCTCGCCTTTACGCTCTTTGACCACCGGTGCCAATAACATTAACTTCGTGCCTTGCGGCAAGGCTAATACCTTGTCTACCATTTGTTGAACAATTTGCGCATGCAATGGCAAAGCATGATGCGGACAACGTGGTTCACCGGCTCGGGCATACAACAGCCGCAAATAATCGTAAATTTCTGTGATGGTACCCACTGTCGAACGTGGATTGTGCGACGTAGCTTTTTGCTCAATTGAAATCGCTGGAGACAATCCTTCAATGTGTTCCACATCCGGTTTCTCCATCATCGATAAAAATTGACGAGCATACGCCGACAACGACTCCACATAGCGGCGTTGTCCTTCGGCATACAAAGTATCAAATGCCAACGATGATTTACCAGAACCAGACAGTCCGGTGATCACAATCAATCGATCACGAGGTAAATCAACATCAATGCTTTTTAAATTGTGGGTTTTTGCCCCGCGAATTTGAATGGTATTCATCATAACTTCCATCGATTGTGTAGCCACATCCACTGCTCTGGATGCGCCAAAATAATATTTTCCAAAGCTTGATTGTAAGCCAGCGTATTCTGATAAATTTCCGCTTGGGCAGTCTGTGCCTCTTGCCAAGGAATGGGATCTAAAAAATGCAATACATGCTTACCATCGGCTTTGCGATAGCAAGCTGCGGGGACCACTGGTGCACCGGTATAACGAGCAATAGTAGCTAAACTGCGATAAGTGCCGGCTGGCTTACCAAAAAAATCCACCCTAATGCCATCTTTATTTTCCACCACTGCGTGTTGATCCATAACAAAAATAATTGAATTGCCGGCATCCAGCTCATCACACACTTGATTCATCGAACCACGGCTGGGAATAACTCCCAAACCAAATTTGTAATACCGCCGAAACAATAATTTTTCCAGCCATTTAATTTTTAATAAGCGGCGGATGAAAAAAAATTTCCCCTGGTATTGATCAAAATTTAAAATACCTGCCAGCGGTGCAAACTCCCAATTACCAAAATGTCCTGTCAGAATTAACAACCCAGATTTTTGACTTTCATACAATTGAATCGCTTGTTCATGACCTTTGATTTCGGCCGCTTGTTTGACTTGTCGCAGTGACATAAAACGCAATTTAATATTTTCCACAATCGATTGCAGCAAGTGGGTATAAAAACTTTGGCCCAATTTCTTTAATTGCT
>WLWR01000037.1 GCA_012103495.1 Legionellales bacterium | reverse complement strand
TTGATTGAAAAAAACCGCAGGACTAGCCGAGCTAATTCGAGGATTTTTTTCATGAAAAACGTCGCAAGATGCCGTCCAATGCACGCTTAAAATTCGCATCTTCAAGTGCGATGGGTATAGCCATTTCATTTGAAGATACGAACCCTACTCACGGTTGGCTTGTTGTCTCTAGTGGTATTTTAAAGATTGCGGCGTTTTGATTGAAAAAAACCGCAGGACTAGTCACCGGTGGAAAATAGCTAAAATCCCAAATAAATTGTATCGATCCCCAATCGACGCTCACTGCCAATTGGCATGTGCTGTTGATGACACTGCCAAACAATTAAAGTATCGTGGGGTTGGTGATGGTCAGCAAATACTCGTCGATCAATGGTTTGTCTCCGAGCTTGTTTTAGCCACTGACTTAGTTGCAATAAATTAAGTGGTCCAACTACGATCATAATGACCGGTTCCATGTGCACCATGAACTCTCCTAACATGGCATTGTGTCCTAATTTGCACGATGACAGCACACATGACTTGGCAAGAACACGGCGCCAGCATGGACGATGTGTTAATACTTGATAGGGATATTCTGCTAATAATTGCTTTAATCCATACTGCCATTGCGCTTGATTAAACCAACCCGCAGCAAAAATAGATTGCATGTTATAAGGTGTGGTTGCTGGTAATACTGGATGCGTACAACGCCAAGCTAAATAGTATAATTCATAGCAGCGATGACTGACGGCTTGTTGATAAATTTGGCAAATTAAATTTTCTGAATGCATAACAATCGGTGCATCAACCCCCATCAATCCTAAAAAATTAACAGTTAATACATTATTATTTGCTTGCTGTTGCAACCTGGCAATATCTTGTGTTGGAAAGGTCAACCGGGAATTGGCTTGGATCAATACCTTTTCCTGCATTCGATATAATCGATGTAATAATTGATAGTAATGCAAAGGAATATCAAGCATCATCCGATGTCCAAATCAAAGTTTGCTGGCTAGGTAGCAACATCCACTTTGATGTCAACAGTCGATCCATAGGATGAATTGATTGACAGAATTGATTAAATACCGAACCCCATAAAAAAACTTCCGCACGATCTACAAACGCATGCTCATCCAGCTCGATGTACAATTCATTCCCTTGCCGAATCATCCCTTGACACAATTGGTGAAACGACTTCAACTGTATCGTTTTCATAGCTGTTAATTTTTGTTGATCAGTGAATGAAACCCATTGAGCATACTGTTGAATTTCTCTATGCAAAAAATCACTGGTGAAGCGTCCATGTTGTAAGCATTGAATCAATAATGGCAGCAACTTAGCAGGTGGAATCACTGATTGAAATGAACTGGGTTGTACCAGAGGTTTCACTTGAAACATATCTGTCAATTGACCAACTTGTTTCCAGGTGAACAAATCAACTGGCTGAATAGCTGTGTTTGCACATGACGATAATGTAACAATTAAGTAGTCCAATGTCTTTTGTTCTTCCCCATCCACTACCAATACATATTCCGATGTTTTACCCACCATTGCTTCTCGGGTAATTCGATAACAAATTGCATCCTCTGCCAAAGGCTGTAAACAATGAAACAATGGAATTTCAATAGCTTCATGTTGTTGCCGACGATAGCCAACCACTTGTGTCACTCGATACATCTCTTCCTGTCTGGAATTCATTGGCAAAGGGTAATTAGTGATCTCCGGTCTCAACCGAATCGGATCTAATATTTGTTGCCGCAGATTGATTAGAGGAACGCAATGCATTAATAGCGTTTGATAATCAATCTGTGAAGCGAGAGGGCAATCCTCTGGCAAGTAAATTTTCAAGTGCCATTGATACAAATCATTTGCTCTAAATAATTCATCCAATTGAGTCAATCGAACCCACAGAAATTGTTGAGGGAAACAAAAATACCAGCGCAGCCACTGATGTGCATCACTGCTGAGGTAATCACGATTTTGTTGATCTGGCTTCACCCAATGTGCACAAAATGGATTCCCAAAAAATGACTTTTGCTTGTTTGTACCATAACAAACAATTACTCGAGTAGCCGGATGCAATAACAAATAATACAATTGACGTGCCAAATGCAAATCTGCATTGAGATAAAACACCAACTCCGAGCAAATTAATTGATCAAAAGTTGCTTGAGAGTTGAGAGTTAATTCAAGCTCAATCACTGGCTTGTCTGGATCATTTCCTTGATATTGACATTTGGATACGTGCAATGGATGTAACAGCATGGTTTGTGTGGTTTGCCAAACTTGAGCCACTGTCACTGAATCAACAGCACTTGTAACTTCTGTACCAGCCACAACCGTCATTGTTTCACTGAGTCGATGTTGAGGATCATGCCAATGTGCAATCGTCATGGCAGGTAATGGTTGTAAAGCATCCGGCATTACATATCTCAGCATTTGCTCCTGCCAATTCATTTGATAGCCATCAAATTGTTGTTTGATCCTTGCCGTGAGCCAAGCACACCCTTGTAATAGCTGTTCATTCCACGGTACATCGATGGCTGGATTTTGTGTGGATTTATGATCTGATGTTAACTTGGCAAAGTCATACCCCGCTTGGCGCAATGCTGCCAATTCTTGAGCATGATAATCATGAAGACTAAGCATTATCGTTTATCCCACTCATCGCTGGCTTCCAAATTACCATCCACATATTGATGCGTGATTTTGGTATAGCGTAAAGCAAATTGTTCACGATGCCCTAATTGATCATTCTTTATTTCTTGTGTTTCTGGAACAATCAATTGATAGTCAACCACTTTGACTTGTTCCATTAAAATAGTGTAGTAATGCTCTTCTTCCCCTTTGATATTAATTCGATAGAAACGCAAAACACCTTTGGGCAGAGCTTCTCCTGTACAAGCAGCGCTAAATAAATAAGTGCTGGATCGATCAACATTTTTTTGTAATATCAACGGCTTGTGCCGTCGGGTACCGGTATTCACTCCCGTTTGCTCATTCACAGGAATGGTAACAGGGTGTGATAAAGAAAAAATTTCAATTGTGCCGTCACGGCCTTCTACTGACACATCGCCAGCAATGTTGCCATTGTTGCCTGTTAATTCTAAATATACGGGATTGGCCATTGGATTCCTCCTGATTAAGATTAATGTTTGCTATTGGGTAACTTTGCAACCAAAGATAATTTGACATCCAAACCTTCAATTTGAAAATGAGGTTTGGCATATAAATTAACTCGATAAAACCCTGGATTATCTTCAGATGCGGTTACTTCAACATACCCTTCACGCAAAGGGTGTTTCGCAGCCAATTCAGCACTGGGGTTGTTCATTTGTGTTACCAAGGTTTGCAGCCATTGATTGAGTTGTTCCTCTAACTCTGTACGACTGATGTTTGAACCAATTTGCTCTCGCTGCAAAACTTTTAAATAATGTGCTAATCGGCAAGTCAGTAAAACATAGGGTAACTTAGCATTGATACGACTATTAGCAGTGGCTTCTGGTGTTGTGAATAGCTGTGGTTTTTGTAATGAGTTTGCCGAAAAAAAACAAGCAAAATCACTGTTTTTATAATAACTTAAAGGCATTAATCCTAATTCGGCCAAACACAATTCTTGTGTTTCGGAAATCAATACTTCAGCTGGAATTTTAGTTTGTAATCCCTGACCCACATCATAATGATGCAATAGTAAGCGATCAATTTTTCCACCAGAATCTGGGCCACGAATATTGACGCACCAACCATATTCAAAGAAACTTTGTAACAAGTTAACTGCCATAGCAAAACTAGCGGCTCCCCATAAATAATGCTGGGTATCTCCATGAACTTGCTCTTGATAAATAAAATTACCTCGATAATTTTGAGCATCATAGGGCAGACGCATTAACAATCGGGGCAATGCCAGACCCACATAGCGTGCAGCTTCTAACTGACGAAAGGCATTCCAACCAATGTATTCTGCACGCTCTAAATAGTGATTGAAATTTTCAATTTGCATCACTTGCTCAAAATCAGTTTTATTAAAAAATTCAGCGCCAACGTTAGCCAACAGTGGACAATGAGCTGTCGCTGAAATTTCCGCCAACTGGGTTAGTAGTGTCACGTCCGTGTGACTGGCTGTAAATTGAAAAGGGGTTACTAATGCTGCGAACGGCTCTCCCCCCGGCATGTCATATTCACCGGTATAAATTTGTTGATACAAACCTGACTGAGTTAAGTCACCAACTTCTGCAAAATCATCCGCTAATTGTTGTTGGGTAACGTCTAATATTTCTACTTTAGTATTAGCATGTGGATCCTGCCGCTCGACTAAATAATGCAGACTACGCCATAATGATTCAACCGCTTGCAACTGAGGATGATGCAATATGTCATCCAATTGTTGGCTGATCAATTCATCAACACGAGTAATGTAATAGTCAATTAAATAATTATCCATACACTCGATGGTATATGAATCACGAGCAATCCATTGCAATAATATTTGAATGCCCGCGGTTAATCGTTCAGCCAAAGATTTATGAATTAATTGATCACGTTGTAAAAAAGAATTTAAAGCAATGGCTTGGTTATATGGGGTGATCTGTGCTGTATGACATAGTAAATCATACAGCGTGGCCATTTTAGTTTCCATTATCGATGTCCCTGATTGAATGAAGCAATCTGAAATAACTAAGCCAATGGTGCGGCTTGTTGTAATTCTTGTCGTAATTGTTTGGTTTGTTGTTGATCAAGACAAATACGATTCAATTGTTTGCGTAATGCTTGGTTGTCTAGCAAATTGGCTTTCAAATCCTTGAGCAAATGACGCATCGCCATTAATTGACTCAAGACAGGAATCTGTTCAATAATCGCTTGCGGTTCAAAATCAGTTAATTTACGAAAGGTTAATTGCACTACCAACGATTCACAATGGTCCTGCAAATGATTACGAACGGTAAAATGAGCGTGTGGTTGGTGATGAGACATCGCCTGATCAAAGCTACTTTGATCGACTGTCAATCGTTGTCGCTGTCCAATTGGCAGTGGGTTTTGGCCTGTACTAAAATCTCCTAAAATTAATAATTTAAGCGGCAATTCTTGTCGACGTTTTGCACCTTGTTTGACTAAATCCAATGTAATATTAATTCGCGCAGGCTTAGAGTGAATTGTTTGAGCGCCGGTTATCATAATCGATCCTCCTTGATGATTGTGATTAATCTCAGCGACGATTCAACCACATTTAATTAAGGAGAACAATTCGTATTTAGTTGCAAATTAAGGCGCCAACCGATCAATTTGCCAATAGCTTTCAACAAACCGATAACGAAATCGATCATGCAAACGACTATCACGTCCTTGCCAAAATTCATATTCACTGGGTTTAATTTGGTAGCCACCCCACTCACTTGGCCTTGGAATTGACTGATCATTCCATTGCTGTTCAACTTCTTGATAGCGTTGTTCTAACCATTGTCGTGTTCCAATCACCTGACTTTGAGGCGAAGCCAATGCACTGAGTTGACTGCCACGCGGGCGACTGGTGAAATATTGATTGGATATTTTTGTTGATGCCTTGTCAATCTTCCCGCGAATTCGTATTTGTCTGGATAACTCCGGCCAATAGAAAGCAAGCGCAACATTTGGATTCACAGCAAATTGTTGAGCTTTGCAACTTTGATAATTGGTGTAAAAAATTAATTGCTCAGCCACAATGTCTTTTAATAAAACCACTCGCAAGTCTGGACACCCTTGCGCATCCACCGAAGCAACGGACATGGCAGTGGGTTCATTTACTTCAGCCATGATTGCTTCTTCTAGCCATATTTTTAATTGGTCTAAAGGATCTGTTTGTAAAGACACACGTGTCAATGGCCGTTGACCGTATTCACGTCGAATGTTTGCCAAATCTTTATTAGAAGTCATAACGGTTCAAATTCTTAGTCAAACGTTAGGACGCTACTATATCAATGTTTGTAGCGCTTGCAAATAAATTGTGTTTTTGCTTTCAATGCGGCAATTTGTTCTTGTTCTAATTGATAAGGAAAATTAGATAAATGACGCATGGCTGCCAATAAATTTTGTAATAATTTAAATTCATGACACAACCCAGCATACAAATCAGCAACACTGTCATCTTCAATGGAGATCATTGCATAAGCCGACTGCCCAATATCAATGAAATAATTAATATTCACTTGTTTTTTTTGTGCAATGCCTGGAAATAATCCAGCGAACAATAAACTTTTATCTCCCAAGTCACGCAATTTAACAAATCGTTGCTTCCCCAACATCGTTTCACTGTTTAGAAAATCCAATGCCAATACACTGGATAACAATTGCGGTTGATTGGTGTAACGCATGAGTAAGAAAACCAGATACGACTCCAATGATTCGTCCAGATAACAAAACTGCTGTGCTTGTGCTTCATTAACGAGGGCATACCATTGAGAGGTATCGGTAGGGTACAAAATAAGAGATTCATTCTTATCAGACATAAAACAGCCTCTTTTACCATGTCTTTTATTCAATTTTAGACTATTTGAGTTAATCAAAGCCGCTAGTAATCTGTAGCTGGTTGGTTTTTATCGACGAACCCGATATAATCCACTGCAAATTCAGCGTGCCAATTGATTCATTATGTATACGCTCTATCCAGCCATTAAAACCAATGCCGAACATCGCTTAGCAGTGGATCCACCACATCAACTGTATGTTGAAGAATGTGGGAATCCAAATGGAGTGCCAGTGTTGGTTGTTCACAGTGGGCCGGGGGCCGGCTGTGAAACATACTATCGTCGTTTTTTTGATCCGGAGCAATATCGGATCATTTTGTTTGATCAACGTGGTGCTGGACGCTCAATCCCACATGCTTGTTTGGAAAACAATAAAACATCGAATCTACTGGATGATATGGAAACCATCCGTGAATTCTTAGCCATTGATCAATGGGTTTTATTTGGTGGGGCTTGGGGAGCAAGTTTGTCACTGTTGTATGCCCAGCGACATCCAAAACGAGTGACTTGTTTAATCTTATACAGTGTGTTTCTCGCACGTCACCGTGACATTGATTGGTTTTATCAAGAAGGCGCCAATTATATTTTCCCTGATTATTGGCAAGATTTTATCAAAGGATTTAGTGAACCAGAGCAACAGAATTTAATTCAAGTTTATCATGAACGACTCACCGGGGATGATGAATTAGCACGTATGGCAGCTGCCAAAAATTGGTCACTGTGGCAAGCACGTTGTCGCTCACTGCAACCGCTACACAATATTATTGATCACTTTTCTGATCCACGATTTGCGGCTGGATTAGCAATCATTGAAACGCATTATTTTGCACACCAATGTTTTATTGAAGAAAACCAAATTTTACAAAACATTAATCGTATTAAAACTTTACCTATTTATATTATTCACGGTCGCTACAATATTTCCTGTCCATTGCAATCAGCCTGGCAATTGCACCAAGCATGCCCAAACTCCCGTTTGTTTATTATTCGTGATGCAGGTCATTCCGCGCGTGAGGCAGGAATCACGGATGCAATCATTCTTGCAACCAAAGAAGTCACTAAAAATCACTCAACCCCCGCTTAATAAACTACGATGTTTCATATTGCATTGTTTGAACCTGAAATCCCGCCTAATACCGGCAACATTATTCGTTTGTGCGCCAATACCGGAGCGCAATTACATTTGATTGAGCCTTTGGGTTTTACTTTGACTGATCGCCAATTAAAACGTGCTGGATTGGATTATCATGAATGGGCGGCTCTTCATGTGCATTCTGATTTTGAATCACTGCTGGAAAATTTTTCCTCTGCACGTTTGTTTGCTTGTTCTACCAAAGGCACAACCTATTACACAACCCCTCATTACCAACCAGGAGATCTTTTTTTATTCGGTCCCGAATCACGAGGGTTGCCTGCCCCAATATTACAAAATCAACAAGTACACGACATAATTCGCATTCCCATGCGCGAAAGTAGTCGTAGCCTAAACCTTGCTAACGCTGCATCGATTATTTTATATGAAGCTTGGCGCCAACAAGATTTTTCTTGATTAAATTATTGGCATATAGCCATTCCACTTGAAGCTGCGAACAAGACTCGCTGTTGGCCTGTTGCCTCAGTTGATATTTTAAGCTTGCAGTGGAATGGGTATAGCTTTCGGTTAAATCTAGAAAAGGTTGGTTCTGTCTTCTCATAGGCGCCACTTTCAATGGATAAATTTTATGAATATTAATTACAAAATATAGACTGATGATCCATTTGTTATGGGGAGGATTTTTTTAATACTGGCTTGACTTCATTAGTATCGATAAAAGTCCATCCTGCTATCAATGAAACAATATGTTTCGGTAAAGATACGGTCAATGAACTATCCTTGAACATTTCTGTGAGTTGTTTTACAAACATTCTTTCACCTGCTTTTCTTTGCCAACTGATTGACTGGTCATTATCAGCACTCTCCCCATCCCCCAACCATGAAAATATCACCATTAATTGAATCAACTCCACAGGGAAGCAACATCCAGCAATAGTAGAACTGACTTTTGTTAATTGTTCCGTGAAATCTTTTTTGTACCGCGACCGTTGCACCAAGGCTTGTTTTTGAATGACAGATGCTTTTTGAAGCCGACGATCCAAAAATTTATGATCGCCCATATAAGTCGTGTCACACTCAACCCAACTCGGAATTCTGGCACCAAACTTTACCAAAAGCATAATCATGTCTTGTAACTCCTGTGCAACCTCTCCAATGTTCCAATGCCAATGACATATGAGCAACAGCGTCAATGGGCATCGCTCTTTTACAAATTCATCTTCACTTTTATCAATAATTTGCGCTTTTGCATGTAGGTTGGCTCCCTGCTCGATTAATCCCCGCAATAGTTTTACATCTCTTAAAATAATAGCGACAGACAATAGTGATCCTTTCATACGGATCTTTGAATAACTTGATTTTCCATAAAACAAACCAGCCGATATACGAGCATCGATATTCGCACCATGACATACCAATTGCTCAATAACCTGCGAGTGCTGATGTTTGATAGCAATATGTAAAGAAGTTTGTTTATATTTTCTGACAAAAAATTGCTGTGGCCCAATTGGCGCCCATATGCGTTTATCTTTGCATTTGTATGAGTGGAATGTATCTACATCAAGGTCAAACTTTGCTAATACTCGTGATAAAGTTTTTGGACAACCACGGCGACATACCCACCAAAATAAATAATATAGGTTGTATGTAAAATACTTTCGCTGTTGTTTTGCTTGACCCGAACAATTTAGTGAATTGTTCATCTCCGATAAAACCAATGCCTTTTCCTGTTGTATAAGGCCATCTAAAATTGCACTCGCAATGGCTTCATTTTGTTCTACGGTGCCACGTCGTAATTTCTTGATCTCTTTTGCTAAATCATAACCATCCTGGGCTACCAATGCTGTCATCGTCTCAAATGGCATTTGAACACATTGTAAATCTTTAAACTCCTGTGCTAATTCTTTTTGGATCGCCACTGCTGTCATAACCACTAATGGTTTTTCAATAAACTGTCCCAAGTGTTTAATTTCTTTCTCTAAATCCCCACCTCCTTGATTAACTACTGCGTTTCTAACATTTACCAACGCCTTTTCAATTGTTACTGTCACCTTATGACCTCCTTTATATTAATAAATATTCAAATATCTCCTGTGCTCACTTAATACCCCCTTTCTGCAAGGAAGTCACTCGATACTTATTTAAAATTCGCATCTTGAGGTGGAATGGGTATATAATGACGGCCAACCTGGCAAGCTTATAACATTTTGAACCAATACTTATAGATTGGGAAGCCATCTAATCACCGGCGTGTGCATACCTATCCTTAACAGACGGGCAGCCTAACCCGGTGAATATCGCCTCCCACCTGAACCCTATGGTTCAGTGTCCCTAAGTTTGCCAGGGGTTTAACTTGAAAGTGTGAATCCTATTCGCAATCGCTGATGATGTTTCAGCTAACATTTTAAATCTACAATGGGTGGCATCTTCTAATGAGATAAATACATGATGACATCTTCAAATTCTCGCCAACAATTACGTCAAACCATACGCCAACGTCGTCGCCAACAACCGTTAGTCGAGCAACAACTCGCTAGCCAACATCTCATACAGCGTATTGCCAAACAACCTTGGTTCCATCAAGCCAAGCACATCGCTCTTTATTTTCCACATCATGGTGAAATCGATCCCACACCCTTGTGTCATCTTGCCGAACAACGTCATCAACACTGTTATTTTCCTCGGGTGGTTGATCGCCCACAAAAATTATTATATTTTCTACCACACCGATTGGGGCAAAGTGTTCATTACAATCGATTTGGTATTATGGAGCCCAAAGGTACAACGGCCCAAGCCATTCCATTGACGCAGTTGGATATTATTTTTACCCCTTTGGCAGCTTTTGATCAACACTGTCATCGATTGGGATTGGGAGGTGGTTATTATGATCGAACGTTTGCTCAATTAACCGCGCCGCATCACCCTCCACCATTGCGTATTGGGTTAGCATATGAGTGGCAAAAAATCCCAGTACTTGATCATGCTGTGTGGGATGTTCCCTTACACGGTGTAATGACCAATCAACATTTTTATACC
>WLWR01000036.1 GCA_012103495.1 Legionellales bacterium | reverse complement strand
AAGTTGGTTGCCCAGGGTGACTACCTGGAGTCGTGTCGGGCGACCTTGTGCGACATTCTCGACTGTGGGGTGCTTGAGGGAGCTCTGAAAGATAATGAGGGATATGCTCTGACATTTACGGGTCATTCTCTCGGTGCAGTCGGGAGCTTTTTCCTCGGGCTGTACTTCGAAAAGTGGGTCCCGAACGTCAGGTGTTGGTGCTTCTCGCCTCCTGCAGGGCTCGTGGACATTTCGGTGGCCGAATCGTGCGCATCGTGGTGCACTTCCATCATGAACGGCAAGGAGATTGTTCCCCGCTTTTCAGCGGCGAACTTGGATAGGGCCCGTGATGAGTTGGTCTGCTCCTTGGTGAGTGTGAGTGTGTCAAAGTGGCTGCGGATACGCCGACTCATTTGGAAGTACTGGGACGTATACCGTGGCGATCAAGATGTCACAAAATCACTGAATCCTGCCACACTGTCCGAAGACGCGCGGGAATTTTTGGAAGACTACGTGTGTAGCAGGAACGCTGACCAGCACCGGCGATATTTGGTTGAGGCGGCTGACATGATGTCCCTGCCAGGCAGGATGATATACTTTGAGCACAAGCCTGAGGATGTCGACAGAGAAGGGGATACTGCCATGGTGGATATGGATGGGGGCAACGGGGACGGGGATGCTTCCGGTGACAGCCACTTGCGTGGCCTGAGCCGGCTTTGGTCGGGGTTTCACCTGAGGATCGGCTTTGACATGGTCATGCCGGACCAGCGTAGATGTGTCCCTAAATACGTCAAAAATGCATCCGTCAAGGCCCAAGGCATCATCCTGAGCGGGCGATTGTTCCACGACCACATGCCAGACCAGCTGGCCGACGTGATCAAGTCGGTCACCTCCAACCTCGAGTCACAGGATAGCTCTGCATCTGAATGTACGTAAATGTGAAGGAGAGACTCGAACCCTTGGGTATTTTTCATATGGTCAGCCGCGGAGTGCAGGGAATAGTAGGGAATTAGGGGGGAAAAAGCCTTTCGGCTGAGTAGGACCGAACCAAGGGTGGCCAACCATCCGCTCGTTTCTCATCGGATTTTGCCTTGATATTTTGATAAGCACACGTTTCAGGCCCTCCCTAGACGTATGGGACGATTATGCATACTTCAACCCGATAGGATGAGGACGATCGACACGAGCGAGATTTTGCCGCGGCCGCGCGAGGGAGGTCCAAATCGTCCTGACCAAGATCGACGCCAAGCATGTAGGTTCTCAATCAAGATTATCGAACCCTGCGCGGGCAATTTGATAAATTGGTCTCGATTGAAATGATCGAGGCCATTGGCTATCGCTACTTTAAAACGTTCCTACGCCAGTGTGATCAATTACTAAAACCCCATGGCCTGGCGCTGATACAAACCATTACCATCGCTGATCAAGTGTTTGATTTTTACAAACACGGCAATGATTTTATTCGCCAATTTATTTTTCCAGGCGGTTGTCTGCCTTCAATTGCCACGCTCAATCATACGACCGCACACGCCACTCAATTGCAATTGATTCACCTAGAAGACATTGGTGAGCATTACGTTCCTACCTTGCAACACTGGTTAGCCAACTTCAACCAACAGCGCGAGCACATTCAATCCTTGGGATTTGATCAACCTTTTTTAAAAATGTGGGAATATTATTTCAACTACTGTATCGCTGGCTTCAAAGAACACTACATCAGCGACATTCAATGCCTGTGGCGCAAAACAAGCCTTGAGTATCATTGGAAGATAAGCTAACGCACACGTCGCATCATCCACACGCCAATGACACTAAACAACAAGGTAGGAGTGAGTGCGGCTAGCAAAGGGGGCACTTGATATACCAAACTCACAGGGCCAAAGAATTTATCCAACATGTAAAAGCCAAACCCCATCATACAACCGGTTAAAAACCTAGCCCCTACCGTTGAAGATCGTAGCGGTCCAAAAATAAATGGAATGGCCAATAACAACATCACACAACTGGCCAGTGGCTGAAATAAGCGTTTGTAGAGAACAAACTCAGCGTCATTAACTTGCAAGCGATTGCGTTTTTGCTCATTGACATAATGCCACAATTGCCCAATTGACATGGCTTCAGGCTCGGTCAACCCCACTTGCAACACTTGTGAATTCAAACGAACTTCCCAAGTCAATTGGTCCAATGTTTGTGCTTGAATTTGATCAGGGTGGATCACACTTTGTCGCACTTGATACAAGGTCCATTGCTCATCGGTTAACACGGCTTTTTCAGCATAGCGAGACAAGACCAATTGTTGTTGTTCATTAAAAGTGAATTGCATGACATTGAGCAACAAACCATCGGTTTGCACTTGTCCAACGTAGATGAAATTATTTTGATCGCGCATCCAACTGCCGGTTGCGGTTTTAATTGCTTGGCCACCGCTTTTGGCTACCACTTTGCGCACTTCAGCATTGTTGAGCAACCCGGGACTGAACCATTCGGTGAGCGCGGTTACCGCAATAATTAAAATCAGACTGCTTTTTAATACAGACACCACCACTTGTCCCACCGACACACCGGCGGTACGAATCACAATCAATTCACTGTTGGCAGCCAATACTCCCAAGCCCATTAAACTGCCCAACAAACAAGCCACCGGGAAAAACAAATAAATTTGATGTGGTAATTGCGACAATATATACATTAGTGCTTGCGTCACACCATAACTGCCCTGCCCCAAATCGCCCAATTCCAATACGAATAAAACAAAAATTTGTAACCCTGCCAGCATCAAAGTGATCAATAAAATCGATGAAATCACCGTATTGCCAATGTAATAATCAATCAGTTTAATGCCAACCATACCAACGCGCCCTCATCCAATGGGTGATCGACTCACCCCATAACCAATAGGCTCCCAGGACAATTAAAAGACCGTGCAACCACCACAAACCAAGCCAAGTGGGGATCACCCCTTTGGCAACCCAATCACGTCCCATAAATAAAACGTTGGCATACAAAATATAAAGAATGATCGCTGGCAATAATTTGGCATATTTGCCTTGACGCGGTTTGACACGACTCAATGGGGTGGCGATAAATCCCAACACCAACATCATCAAGGGCGCCGACAATCGCCATTGCAATTCAGCAGCTTTGGCTGGATCGCTATTGTTAGGAGGCCACAATTGTCGAGTGGACATGGCTTGATACACCCGGCGAATGTATGGTTTGCTCTCGGGCAATCGTGCTTGATAGGTTGCAAACTCAATCACTCGAAAGTTTTTTTCACCCGGCACGCCAATGTATTGTTGTCCCTTTTCCAACACTAAGAATTCTTCACCGGTCGCCTCGTCTCGGGTTAAATAACTGTGACTGGCGGTCACCAAATCCCAACCCATCATGCCGGGTTGTTGCGTCGCTTGATCATTGCGTAACGCTAAAAATATTTGTTCGGCTTGCGGACGCGCCCCTCGCGATTTTTGTTCGACATACAAGACTTGTTTGCCACTTGCCATGGTTTGAAAACGTCCTGGCGCAATCAACTGGATCAAATTGCTGGCACCACCACCGGTGTATAAAAAATCCCGCTGTTTGGAAATCAACGGACTTGCCCACAACACTACCGCCCCGACAATCAAACTGAGCACCAGCGCCATGGCCATAGTCACTTGCAACAATTGTGTTCGACTGTAGCCGCAGGCATTCAACACCGTCATTTCTTGTTCAGCATACAAACGTCCATAAGCAATCAACACCGCTAAATAAAAAGCCAGTGGCAATAACAATGCCAACATGGTGGGTGTTTCCAGTAATAACAATTGAATAACCAACGTACCAGGTAAATGACCGGCCGCCGCACGACTCAAATATTGCACGAATTGATTGCTCATGAAAATCAACATGAGAATAAACACCAGCGCACTCAAGGTGATTGAAACTTCTTTCACTAAATATCGGGTGATGACCATGTTCTATTCAACTCATCGGCAATGCCTTTGACTATTGGCCGGCTATTGTAATCGGTTTTACCCCTTTTAATCACCTATAAATCATTGAGGTCTCCGAAACACATTGATCACTTACAAATCATTTGGGGTTCCCAAACACATCCGCTACACTTGAAACCAACCAACCAAACAAGAGCAACGACGATGGACTATCAATTAACCCATTCATCCGCACCTCAAGTGCAAACCCCCTGTTTGATTCTGCCTGTTTATGGGGATTATCAATTAACCGCCAATGGCACGCTGCTTGATGAAACCGAGCAAACCATTTTATCCACAACGTTAAAAACTGGTGATTTAAGCCAAAAAATTGGCCAAACTTTGTGGGTCCGCTACGCCGCGCAACGAGTGTTATTGGTTTATGTTGGTGATCAACCCACACTCAGTCGTTATGATTATTTACGCGTGTTAACCAGTGCGGTACAAGCATTGCTCACTACCGCCAGCACACAAGCACATTTTTATTTAACCGATTTAATCGTGGAACACGCTGACTACGCCTGGCAAATTTGTCAAACGGTGTTTGCCATTGACGAAGGGATCTACCGATTTGCAACCTGCAAAACCAAAGATGAACCTGAATGGCATTTAACCGAGGTCAGCATTTTCACTCCCACTGAACAAAAAACAGAGACGCACGCCCTCACCCAAGCGATGGCCATGAGCACCGGCAAACAATGGACCAAAGAATTGGCCAATCTACCCGCCAACATTTGCACACCGACTTATTTAGCCGAGCAAGCGCAAACATTGGCAGAACAATTTGAGCATGTATCGGTTGAAGTGTTGGATGAACATCAAATGGCAGCATTGGGCATGAATGCCCTGTTGGCTGTCAGTCAAGGCAGTGAACAACCGGCCAAGTTGATCGTTATCTATTATCAACCGCCCCAAGTACGATCAACACAACCGTATGTGTTGGTGGGCAAAGGCATTACATTTGACGCCGGCGGCATTTCACTCAAGCCTCCCAAAATGATGGATGAAATGAAATTCGATATGTGTGGTGCCGCCAGCGTGTTGGGAACACTCAAAGCTGCCGCCACATTGCAATTACCCATTCGGCTGATTGGCGTTATTGCCGCTGCGGAAAATCTACCCAGTGGCAAAGCCGTCAAACCCGGTGACATTGTCAAAACCATGGCTGGCTTAACTGTGGAAGTGAATAATACCGATGCCGAAGGACGTCTGGTATTGTGCGATGCACTGCATTATGTCAAACAATTTGATCCCAAAGTGGTGATCGATGTTGCAACCTTAACCGGAGCGGTGATTGTGGCATTGGGCCATCACACCACTGGCATCATGGGCAACAACCAAGCGTTGGCCACTGCCTTGTGCCATGCGGGCGATCAGGTACACGATTCCTTGTGGCAATTACCATTGACCCAAGAATATCAAACCACGTTGAAAAGCAATTTCGCCGACTTGCCTAACATTGCCACTGACGCAGCCGCAGGCAGTATTATCGGTGGCGCTTTTTTATCACACTTTACTCAAGACTATCCTTGGGCACATTTGGACATTGCCGGCACTGCGTGGAAATCCGGTCAAGCCAAAGGTGCCACCGGACGACCGGTGGCTGTATTGACCCAATATTTAATCGATCAAAGTCAAGTCTGATGCGCGCCGATTTTTATCTGATCAATCAAGCACAACTTCCCGCGTGCTTGCCTACCTTGTGCCGTATTTTAGCCAAAGCCTATTCGGCACAACAATCGGTGTTTGTCCTCACTCAGGACGTTGCACAAACGCAAACGCTGGATGAATTATTATGGACGTTTCGTGATGACAGTTTTATTCCTCACGCGGTGTTAGCACCCAACACTGAACACGCCACACCGATTGGCATTAGCCACCAACCTAACTTGTTTCATCAACAAGATATTTTCGTCAATCTCACAACCCAATCTCTCCAAGCCATCGATCTTCATCCCCTCCCTACGCGTTTGATCAAACTGATCCCGCAACACGATGAAACCTATAAACAACATGCTCGCCTTGAATATCAACAATTGAAACAAGCTGGATATGAATTGCATCGACACACGCTGGGATGAGAGGCTCCTTGGTAACGCCACGATCACCATTAGGCTTTGATTAAGGAATGTTGTATGCTAGGCCAACATTTGTTTTAGTACCGATGGTTGTGATGGCTCAAGCAGTTTCTTCTATTTTTATGGTCGTAATGTTGTTGTGTGTCATCATGGTTGCCGTTGTTGATTTATTCATTCCCTCGCTACCGGCGATGACCATCCAATTGAATACCTCAACCGATTGGATTCAATGGACCATTTCATTGTATGTACTGGGTTACAGTCTTTCCCATTTTTTTTACGGGCCCTTGTCTGATCGGTTTGGGCGACGGCCGATTTTATTAACTGGCCTTGCCATCACCTTATTGGGCAGCACTGTGTGTGTACTGGCATCCACCATCGAATGGTTATTGCTTGGCCGGATATTACAAGGCTTGGGATTTGGCGCGGGGGGATTGTTATCACGCGCCATTTTACGTGACACTTACACCGACGCCACCCTGGCGCGTTACAGTTCATATTGTGGCATTGTGATTTCCATCACCATTGGCATAGCGCCCGTGGTTGGCGGCGTGTTGGAAGAATGGTTGAGTTGGCGTGCCAGTTTTATCACTTTGTTGGCGCTGGTGTTATTCGTTTTTGTGTATACGTATTTCAAATTGCCGGAAACCAATTCTACCCTCAATGTTCATGCTTTACGCTGGGCCAGTGTGATGAGCAATTATCGCATTCTGCTCACGCATAAAATTTTTTGGGGCTATACTCTGTGCGCCAGCTTGGCTTTTTCTGGCATCATTGCCTACATTACGACCATTCCTTTTTTAATGATCAACATCATTGGTCTATCACCCGCACAATTTGGGTTATTGGCTATTTTAATCGCGGCAGCACAAACCATCGGATTTACCCTCAATGCACGCTTCATTGAACAGTTAGGCATTCAAGCCGCCATACAAATAGGCTTTGGCTTGATGTTTCTTGGCAGCATTTTATTGTTAGTAGTCAGTCTAAGCGGCTGGTTAACGGTGTGGAGCATCATGCTGCCGGTAACCCTTTATGTGATTGGCACCGGTCTGATTTATTCAAATACATTTGCCGGTGCTTTTACGCCTTTTCCCGACATTGTAGGTAGTGTTTCTGCCCTCTACGGTGGTTTGCAATTTGCCATCGCCGCATTGGTCAGCATGTTAGTGTCAATCCTTTCCATTGTCTCAGCCGGCGTGATTGCCATCGTTTTTTTAACCATGACCTTGCTGGCCAGTCTTTTCTTTTATACTTTATTGTATTCAACCCATTCACAATCATGAGAACATAACATGAGTAAGCAACTACGATATCAAGGTGATTATTTTCAAGTTTGGCATGATCAAGGTTGGGAATACGTGACCCGTACCCACGCCAATGGTATCGTCGCTATTATTGCCGTCACCGCTGCCAATGAATTGGTGTTGGTTGAACAATATCGTCCTCCAGTTAAACGCTGTGTGTTGGAATTACCTGCCGGTTTGGTCGGCGATGAACCGGAACATCCAACGGAAACTATTTTAGATGCTGCCCGCCGAGAATTATTGGAAGAAACCGGTTATCAAGCTGATCATTTTACCCCGCTGGCAACCTACCCGGTTTCACCGGGCATGTCGGATGAATCATTGAGTTTTTTTCATGCGCACACCTTACAAAAAGTTGCAGCCGGTGGGGGTATTGGCGTTGAGAACATTACGGTTCATTTAGCCCCCTTGGCAAACATCGATGAGTATTTGGCCGCTTACCAACAAAACGATGGCTTAATTGATATTAAAATTTATTCAGGTTTGTATTTATTGAATGTAGCGACTCGACCACGCGGCTAACACTCGTGCAACATAGGCAGAATCTTTTGGACTTTTTAATAATAAATGATCCGCATCATCCAGCGAGATGAAACTTTTGGGATGTTTGGCCGCTTCATAAATTCGTCTGGCATTGTCAATGCTAACCACCTCATCCACTGGCGAATGCATCACCAATAAAGCACGTTTTAACCGACCAATTTTATCGACGATGGTTTGTTGTTCCAAGTCATCGAGGAATTGTTTTTTAATAGTAAACGTTCTGTCGGCAATTTGTACTTTCGCCTGGCCTTGCTGACGAATGTCTTCCAAGGCATGCGCAAACAAATGTTCGACATGATTCACTGCAAATGGTGCGCCAATCGTAGCAATTGCATTGGCCGAAGGAATGTGTTCAGCCGCCGACAACACCGCCGCACCACCCAAACTGTGCCCCAATAAAATTTGTGGGGGAGTGAATTGTTGACTCATAAATTGACTGGCAGCAATTAAGTCTTGCACATTGGATGAAAAATTTGTATTGGCAAAATCCCCGCCACTACTACCAATCCCGGTAAAATCAAAACGAAACAGCGCAATATTCTCTTCACTGAGTGCGCGACTGATTCGACTGACAGTACTCAAATCAATTCCACAACTAAAACAATGAGCAAACAAGGCAAACGCTTTCGGTGCTCCTCCAACCGGCCAATCAATCCGCGCTGACAACGGTTCACGCAACGCGCCGGTAAAGGTGACTTTTTGTGATGACTGATTCATGGGTTAGTGACTCCTTACGTATTTTGTAACTATTCACCACAATTCAGCAAAAAGCCAGCTTCGGCGCATCGTGAACGAAAATTGTACTCGCGTCCCATCCACTGTTTGAAAAAAGTAGCATTACCGTTCTAGTTCATCCACCAAATACAAGCCGCCAACACTCCTGCGAAAGTCACCCATAAACCATAGGGTACCAATAACAATACAGCTTTTTGACTGTATGACCAGGCAGCCAACAATGTCCAGCCGATCAATCCCCACAATAAGACAATCCATAAAAATCCAAACAGCAAACTGTGCCAACCAAAAAAGATCCATGACCAGCTAAAATTCACCAACAATTGCACTGCAAAAATTGCCAATACATTATAAGCACCTGGTTGATGACGCACCCGCCATAACAACCATAAGGCAATGGCAATCAATACATACAATATCGGCCATACAATGGCGAATATCCAATTGGCTGGGGTAAATTCTGGTTTGGTTAATTGCGCATACCAACTGCCATCGCCTACGTGCGTCGGCAGTGCCGCGAGCGACGACAATGCCATGATCGCAATAATAAAAATGAGCAAACTGGTTCGATAAGTGGTTTGGTTTTCCATGTTAATAAATCCCTCTTGTTGGTTGTAATGATGATCTTAACCAAGTTGACTAATAGTGCAATAAAATACTGCGTATAAACCTTGATAATGCATGATTTCATCACCGTTTGGTTTTCGCTGAAATTTGAGTGTGATAGTATGCGCCGGTTATTAAACGGACTTAATAACATTAATTTTATTTTTTTAGGAGATCATGCTATGGATAGCAATAAAAATTTCATCAGTCGACTCACTACCAACGAACGCACTTATCTGCGCTATGTATTAAGCGGTTACACCGCCAGGCAAATCGCCACCTCCGTTAAACGTTCACGTCGAACGGTTGAAAGTCACTTGCGAAGTATTCGCTTGAAATTAAATTGTCAGAGTAAAAACCAATTGGTGTTGCTCGCTCTGCAACATGGTTTGGTCAGCATTGATATTTAATTAAACTGTGACTTTTTTTAGGAGTAATACATATGGAAAAAAAATCTCAAATGCTGCAAAAATTAACACTGAAAGAGCGTGTCTATTTGCGTTATGCGTTGAGTGGCTACAATGCACATCAAATTGCTGATTTGTTGCATCGTTCCAAACGCACTGTTGAAAGTCATTTACGAAATATTCGCATTAAGTTTGACTGCAGAAATAAAAGTCAATTATTCGACTTAGCGTTAAAGCACGGGTTGATTCGATTGCACATTTAAAGTTACAACAAGGCATGGGTAAATCATTTTGTCCATGCCTTGTTATTTATTCCCTTGACATTCCATTTCGTGAGTCTATGATGCCTGATTAACACTGTTCTATGAATTGAAACTTAAGATGATACAGTTATCAATTGTCATCCCTTGTTACAACGAGGGGCAAAATTTATCACTATTACTCAAACAAGCCCATCACCTACTACAACAACGCCATGACCTGGAATTCATTTTAGTCAACAATGGTTCAACAGATCAGTCGGTAGAATGGCTAGAACCGGTCGCTCACGAACGATTAAAAGTTATCAGCATCAGCACCAATCATGGATACGGCTATGGTATTTTGGTTGGTCTTAGCCAAGCGCAAGGCGATGTATTGGGTTGGACGCACGCCGATTTAGTGCATGGCTTAGAAGACGCATTACAACTGTTTGATTATTTCCAACAAGCCAAAAAATCTAACATTATTCTCAAAGGTCAACGTCAATGTCGTGGTTTGTTTGAAACCTTTTACGCATGGATTGTGCAAGGGTTGTGTCGATTGTTGATTCACCAAAAATTACACGACATTCGCTGCCAACCTAAATTGTTCAGCCGTGAATTTTACGAAGATCATTTGAAACGCAAAGCGCCTCAAGACTTCACCTTGGACTTGTATTTACTCTACCAAGCTAATAAATGCCACTATCAAATTATTGAACAACCCGTCAATTACCAACCTCGTCAACACGGTTTAGCCAAAGGTGTTGGCCATTGGCGTACTGGCATTCGTCAATTGAAAAAGACTTTTTTATATTTATTGCGATTAAAAAATCACACATCCTAACCTTATGCAACGCTCCAGGTTTTTGTGAGGACGCGCCAAAAATTTGTGTTACAATCTGCCGTTTTTAAATCAGCCTTGAAATGAATATCCATGGATAAGACGTACAATCCACCCCAAATCGAACAAAAATGGGCACCTTTGTGGGAGCAAGAAGGTTACTTCCAACCACAAGGTCAAGGTGACCCCTATTGCATCATGTTACCGCCACCCAATGTCACCGGTAGCTTGCACATGGGTCATGGATTTCAACATACCTTGATGGATGCATTGACCCGTTATCATCGAATGCGTGGATTTAATACCTTGTGGCAACC
>WLWR01000035.1 GCA_012103495.1 Legionellales bacterium | reverse complement strand
TTCTAACCATGCGTAATACTAACCTTTCTTGTCGCTTGCGACGAATGCCATAGCCCACACAGTAACCTTGTTGCCACAATTTAAAAAAGCGTTCGATCAATTCGGGAGGATCTTGTAGATCAGCGTCGACTTGAATCACTGCGTCTCCTCGGGCATGCAAGTAATTTGCCAAGATGGAACGTTGAAAGCCTACATTCTTGGAGAAACGAATCGCTCTCACACGGCTATCTTGCTGTGATAGAGTGATAAGTTGATCCCAAGTGCTGTCGCTGGAATGATTGTCGGTGAAGACAAACTCAAAACGACATTGGGTTTGCATGTGAATGGATAATTGATCAAGCCGTTGGTAAAGAGTAGCCAAGTTGGCCTCTTCATTTAATACAGGAATACAGATCGATAAAAGTGGTAAGGAGGTGTTTTGACTGGAAGAAGCCATCGTTTCACTTGCCATAAGCCACCCCTTTATTGGATAGGGTTAAGTAGTCATTGATGGCGTCTTGCAATCCAGTTGTTAGTGTATAGTCTGGTTGCCAACCACAAGCGTGTTGCAATGAGGATGCCGAACCGACTACATATGGCAAATCATCTGGTCGCATCGGTTGGCTGCCGAATGCTAATAATTTTTCATCTTGTTTTAGTAAACGAGCTGTTGTTTTACAAAAATAAGCCACACTGTGTTCTACTCCGGTTGCTAAATGATAAACCCCGGTTGTCATAGTGCCACGGATCAAAGCATTCAAACTCATGTACAACCCCTTACACACATCTTTTACATACACAAAATCTCTAACTTGTGTGCCGACTGATAACTTAACCGGTTGCTGCACCAATAAACCATTGATCAGAGAGGGTAACAATCGATGCGGCGCTTCGCCATAACCGAAGACATTAAATAATCGGATCACCGCGGTAGGAATTTGCAATGTGTGTGCTTGAGCTAGGGATAATAGGCTGCCAGCTGCTTTGGTTGCACCATATAATTTTTGCATCTCTAATGGATCATTTTCTGTCAACAAAGTGTTGGCTGGAGGTTGTTGATATTCTGCACTGCTGCCAACAATAATTACTGCTTTTGCCATGGCGCGTGCCGCAGCGGCCACCAGCGTGGCGGGTAAAACACTGTTGATCTGTATTAATTGGTCACTGTTGCGATCAGTTGGATGAACACCGGCAGCGGCAAGATGAATGCATGCGTCAAAATTTAAATCTTGCAGCGCGGTAGTGACATTTTCTATCGTGAAGGGAGAAACTTGTAAATGAGTGACGCCGGGCAGTGAATTGGCGTGTCGGCCGCAGGTGATAATGTCCTCTTGTTGTGCGAGTAGCCAACTTACTAGCTGTTTTCCAATAAAGCCTGTAGCTCCCGTTAATAAAATTTTCATGTGACCTGTGCTTCTTCAAATAAGGCGGTGCGCCAGGTTTGTAACTGCTGTAAGGAATACGATTTAATCGTGGAGGGGGTTCGATAATATTCACGATACCAAGCGGCCGTTTCAGCGATCAAACGTTGTCCTTCCCAGACAGGATTCCAATGTAATTGTTGTCTTGCTAGGGAACTGTCCAGCGCCAGTATAGCGGCTTCCGCCAATGGATTTTCCATATAATTGAGGGTCGGGCTTCCCCACTCTTTGGCTAAAATGTTGATGACATCACCGACGGATAATGCAGTGGTTTCACGTGGTCCTAAATTCCAAGCGCGCGCGTATTTTTTAGGATCGTCCAGCAGGCCAGCTAACAACATTAAATAACCTTGCACTAAGGCCAACACATGTTGCCAAGGACGGGTGGCGTGAGGATAGCGTAATGTCAAGGTACCGTCGGAAATCATCGCGCGTACAAAATCTGGAATCAACCGATCTTCAGACCAATCCCCCCCTCCGATGATATTGCCTCCGCGTGCGGTGGCAATGGCAAAAGAGTGCGTGGCTTGATCGCCAAAACAAGTTCGATAACTGTCAATGACCATTTCAGCAGCGGCTTTGGATGCGCTGTAAGGATCTTTGCCACCCAAACGATCGTTTTCCCGATATGGCCAAGGCCATTCATGATTTTGATAAACTTTATCGGTGGTGATGCACAATACTGCTTGAACCGAAGGTGTTTTGCGCGCTGCTTCAAGCACATGAGCAGTGCCAAGAACATTGGTTGCAAAGGTTAGGATCGGCTCTTTGTAAGCGTATCTGACCAAGGGTTGGGCGGCTAAGTGTAAGACTAAATCCGGTTGTACTTGGGTAAAAAAGGCTTCTAATGATTGATAATGATTAATGTCGCCATACTGCGAATGAATCGCCTCATCAAGCTTTAATTCTGTGTATAAGGCAGGGGTGGTGGCCGGCGGTAGCGCATATCCATAAATTTCTGCACCCAGGGTGTGCAGCCACAAACAAGCCCAACTGCCGGTAAATCCAGTATGTCCAGTGAGTAAAACCCGTTTGCCAACTAAGGTTTTCTCGAAATGAAGCAATTGATGCGCTACTGTATCCATTGTTACTTCTAAATTTAGAATTCGACTTGCGTCCGAAAATTGAGCAGATGATAGCATAAAACATCAATCCTTCAAACAGGATATGCGATCAGTGGAAGTGATGATAAACTTAAGTTTGATGGGTATTGTGTCTTAAAATTAAGCAAATGATAGCATAAAACGGTAATTCTTCAAACAGGCTGTGCGATCAGTGGCAGCGATGATAATCTAAGCTTAATGGGTATCTAAACAAAAAAGGATGAGACATGATGAAACAAATGATTCAAGCAAGTGTACTCAGTTTGATATTAATTAATACGATGTGGCTGGTTGGTTGCAACACCGTGGCAGGCTTTGGAAAAGATGTTTCAAAAAGTGGTGAAGCCATCACCGATGTTGCGAAGAAAAAATAAACGAGCCGCTTCAATAAGCGAAAATGCGGCCTACAGCATGGTTAAAAAGTCATCTAAAATATCATTGTCTACCATGAACAAGGTTCGTATCTTGAAGATCTCAAGGATAATAACAACAATGGCGACGATTTAATTTTCGATAATTTCGTCTATCTGCACAGAAGGCATCTTCTTCATCTTCGATATCTTGACTGTAAAGTGCGATGTATTCAGGGGTTAACCATTGATCATAAACGCCATAATCATTGCCCCCAATCCAATGCGGTCGCACATACGCGCCGTCTTTTAAATGATAACCTTCGATGTAAACAGCGGCTGTGGCGGTGTGTATGGTCCAGCCGGTGATGATAAGCACACACAACAATGTTTTCATAACGTAAGTCATGGTGAGTTGTTTAGTGAGTCAATCTTTTTTAATCATAGTTGATAAAGACACCGTATACTCATTTGGCTTCTAGTGGGTATAATGAAGGATTCCAGAAGTTTTGGGGATCCGTATCGATGAGTGTGGCAAGAGTTGTTTCGCGAGAACCACAGAAATTAAGTTTAACCGAAATAAATGAGATGATTGTTGGGCAACATTGGGATCAGGCTGCTGACTTAATTGCTCAAGCATCTGAAAATGAAGTGGATCAACTGCTAGAGGGTACGATTGGGGATCCTCGACAACCTTTGTTAGGCTATGTGGCTCAGGGGAAACTTTCTGGCGTTTTATTGTCTTTATTGTGTGAGCGCGCCTCCGTTTCTGTACGGAATAACGCTTTACTGGCGTGCGATCAGCAAAAGAAAACCGGGTTGCAACAAGCTATCGTACATCAACTGGCACCCATGCTGCGGGATCTATTTAAGAAATTGCCCAGCGAAATCTTTATGGATGGGTTGAAACAAGCAGACGACGGTTCGACGATCATGCATATCGTGAGTGAATCATATCAGAAAGGTGGGTCGTTGCCTGCCAGCAATAAATTTGGCGTGTGCGTTCAATATTTTCCAGCTCAATGGTTGAATGATCATATTACGGATCAAGTTGTACAGACTGGTGAAACTTATTTGCATCGAGCTTTTCGTTATCAAAGACACCCTGATCGCTTAGAGGCTGATTATTTAACCTTAATCCAGAAATTATCAACCAATGCACTCATTGCCGGGTTACAAATTCCTGAAGTAGAAACCAAAGTTACCCCTTTGCATGTCGCTATGAAGCATGCGACGCCTGAAATGGCTTATACGCTTATCAACAAACTTTGTCGGACGCATCGTGCTCAACGCAAGCAGATAAGCAAACTGCTGTATGGCTTATTTTCACAGGAAACAAAAGATGGTGAATCTGTATTCCAATGGGCCGTTCAATATCAAGGGTTTCATGTATTACGATTATTAACCACTGCAATGATGCCAGAAGATGTGAAAGCGCTATTGGTGAATAAAGCGTTTGCGAAAGTGGCTGCCTGTCAATCAACCTCTGTTTATCGGATGATGATGCGATATTTAGATAGTAAAGCCGTGGCGCAGTGTGTCACTAATGAAGCGTCATTAGTTTATTGGGTCGCATTGCATTTTGATAGTAGCAATGTCAAGACGTTGATTGAACAGCTTGGTGATGAGTCGTTACGCCAATCAGTTAGTAGTGATCCAGGTAAGGTGAATTTATGCTTACATAAAATAGCTTTGTCGCACCCTCGCTTGCTTCCAGATATTTTGTGTCGAAGTTGGCCAAATGATTTTAAATTGCAGACGTCACAATTGAAACAAATGGTGTTTATTAGTGAACACTATTTAACATCAGAAATAAAAGAAAATCCGCTAAAGTTGATCGAAAAACTACTAAGAAGGCATTATCTGGGTGAACAATCATGGTCACAAAAGATTCGGGGTAAAATCGGTCAATTATTAAATGGAAAGTATGGACGTAAAAATGTTCAAGTGGTGAATGATTATCTGGAAAATTATGTGCCTTCATTCAAATTGAAATCTGGATGGAATGCTTCTCAGAACAAAAGTCCTAAGGAGATATTAACGGAGACATTTGAATTTTTTCAGCAAAAGAATCCTTCGATCAATTTACAAGGAACGTTGGCGACGATTTTGAAATTTGCCGCGACAATGTTTGCCTGCCTACCAGAGTTTAATGAGGTATTTAATCCAAAGCTTGATTTAACAGTTGATGAAGTACCAGACGCAAAGCTGATATGTTGAAATTTTGGTGAATTATTACGATTTGGTCGACTCGGATTCAATCCGTGGGTCTAATTCAACTGCTGTAGGTGTGGCCGTTTGTGGAGTGGATAAAAATTTTGTTTCTGGAACCCTTCGAGGAGTCTGCCATTTGCGCACGCTGATAAAGCCCATCAATATCAAACTAATCACCAAGTAATAAATGAACAAGCCATTGTTACTGGCAAAATAAAGGACCCCAGAGGCCAGCAAAGGTCCAGAGATAGAACCCAAACTGTAGACAAAAACAAGCCCTTGGGTTGCTGGAACAATTTGACGATCAGTCAAGACATCACAAGCCATTGTGATGCTGACTGGATAAATGGTAAAACTAAAGCCACCAAATAAAAATAATAAAACAGCCACCAACGTCCATTGATCACTTACCAAAATAATTAGAATGGAAAGAGTTAAAATCATCAAACAAATTCCAATCAATACCGAGCGCCGACCCAAATAATCAGACAATCGCCCAATCGGATATTGTAGCAACATACCACCCCAAATAATTAAAGCCATCATCCATGAGACATAATCTTGATTCATGGTTTTTTGTAAAATAAAAATGGGCATCAAACCATACAGTGCTCCCAGCACCAATCCAGAACAAAGACAGCTTAACCATCCGGACGGCGCCAATTTAAATAATTCAATTATATTGAGTTGAGAGTGTGGTTCGAAAGTAGGGGCTTGAATGCGTAGTAACGTCATTGGAATGATGGACAAAGAACAAAGTAAGGCTGCAACCACGTATGGCAAGAGCACATTCACATCGGGCAAATACAATAACAATTGTCCAAGCGATTGGGCTGCGTAAAATGCAATCATGTAAAAAGCCAGAATTCTTCCACGAGTTTGCACGCCGCCAATTAATAACAGCCAACTTTCCACCACAATGAATAAACCCGCGGTAAAAAAACCAGCGGCAAAACGCATCGCAAACCAGAATATCGGATCAAAAAATAATCCTTGGCACAACGTTACAATGGCCAAACCAGCAGTAAACGCGGCAAAAACTCGAATATGACCCACAGAGGAAATTAATTTATCGACAGAAAAAGAAGCAATACCCAATCCCAGATAAAACGCTGTGGTCATTGCTCCCACAACCAATTCTGAATATTGTGCCTCATTCACTGCCAAAGCGGTGAATGTCATTAAAAAACCATTGCTAATAGTAAAGATGAATAAACTCGTTAATGGGATAAAAGCATGGTAAATGGGATTAGACACAGGCAATCAGCGGCATTGATTTAAGAGACGCATTTTAATAAATTCATCGTAAAATAGCACGAGATAAATTGAAGCGAACCAGACCGGTAATAAAAGGAATGCGTGCGATGATGCAGGGATAAGTCGGTGTTTAGACAACGGATATTGTGTTTCTTGTAAGAGTTGGTTATTCTTACCGCCCTGATAATCGGGCAACAATGGTTTGAAAACAGGTGATGACACGGCGGCAACTGGTAGTTGGTAACTGGAAAATGCACGGGAGCCAGCAGCAGGTGACCGACTTAGTGCAAACGATACACACAGAAGTTGATGAGCCATTGGCGCAACAGTGTGTGTTATTGCCACCATTTATTTATTTGATGCAAGTCATCAGTCAATTACAAGACAGTCGGATTGTTTGTGGGGCGCAAAATGTCAGTGAACATCAACCCGGAGCACACACCGGCGAGATTGCGGCAGACATGTTGGCAGATTTGGGTTGTCAGTATGTGTTGGTAGGGCATTCAGAGCGTCGCCAACAATATAATGAAACCAATCAAGTGGTTGCGGTAAAATTTCAGCGAGCGCAGCAAGCAGGCTTAACGCCGATTTTATGTGTTGGTGAAACTCTGCATGAGCGGCAGCATGGCCAAACACAAGCAGTGATTGAAACACAATTGGATGCGGTACTCACCAACGGGGTCGTCAATTTATTGCCCGCTGTGCTTGCTTATGAACCGATTTGGGCGATTGGTACCGGCAAAGCGGCCAGTCCTAGTGAGGCGCAATGGGTACATGAGTTGATTCGTAAAAAAATCATGCGCTTGAATACAGAGATTGGAGAATCATTAACTATTTTATATGGTGGTAGTGTCAAACCCGACAATGCGGCGGATATCTTTAGTATGCCGGATATTGACGGTGGTTTAATTGGTGGCGCATCGTTGGATGCGCATAAGTTTGTGGAAATTTTACAATGTATCAAATCGTATTAATCATTCATGTGGCCATTGCGGTTGCATTAATTTCGTTAGTCTTGTTGCAGCAAGGCAAAGGGGCCAGCATGGGAGCCGCGTTTGGCGCGGGAGCATCGCAAACAGTTTTTGGCAGCCAAGGTTCGGCTTCGTTTTTAATGAAAATCACCGCGATATTAGCAGCATCGTTTTTTGTTACCAGTTTGAGTCTGGGTTATTTGGCGGCTTCGATGTATCGGCAAATGCAAACAGCGGTGACCCCGGTTTCATTACCTACCACATCGGTGGTAGAGACAATGGTATTAGTGCCAGAACCTGAAATAGAGCAAATGGTTGAGTCGGTTTCTACAGAGACTGGTGACGCTTAAATTGTTTGTCTTCCATCCAGACAAATTTCAGTGAATTTCTAAGTGCTTACCTCTAGTAATCATGCCAGAATTCGTTATAATTACGTGAAAGCGCTACCTGTTCAAAAAATGAACAATGTGCCTTACGGTTAGCCGGAGTGGTGGAATTGGTAGACACGCCGTCTTGAGGGGGCGGTGACGAAAGTCGTGCCGGTTCGAGTCCGGCCTTCGGCACCATAAAACTGAATAATCTTAGGATTGTTGAAAAACACATGTTACAAGAATATTTGCCAGTATTGATTTTTATTATCGTCGGCTTAGGTCTGGGGGTGGCGTTGCTGGGGGTTGGTTCTATTGTGAGTCCCCATCGACCGGACAAACAAAAAAATTCTCCTTATGAATGCGGCTTTGGCGAATTTGAAAGTGCGCGTATCCCCTTTGATGTTCGATTTTATTTGGTTGCTATTTTATTCATTATTTTCGATTTGGAAACGGCATTCTTTTTCCCATGGGCTTTGGCGTTGACCGAGATTGGTTGGTTTGGCTTATTAGCGATGGGATTGTTTTTAGGATTGTTGGTTATCGGTTTTATTTTTGAGTGGAAAAAAGGTGCGTTGGAATGGGAGTAGCTAACCTTCGACAATTAGGTTTTGTCACCACTTCCTTGGATAAATTAGTGGGTTGGGCGCGAGGCGGCGCCATGTGGCCAATGACATTTGGCTTGGCGTGTTGTGCCGTTGAAATGATGCACTCCGGCGCTGCACGTTACGATTTGGATCGATTCGGTATTTTATTTCGCCCCAGTCCTCGGCAATCGGATGTCATGATTGTGGCTGGTACTTTGTGCAATAAAATGGCCCCTGCCTTGCGCAAAGTCTACGATCAAATGCCAGAACCTCGCTGGGTGATCTCGATGGGGTCGTGTGCCAATGGTGGGGGATATTACCATTATTCTTATTCTGTGGTACGCGGTTGTGATCGAATCGTGCCGGTTGATGTGTATGTGCCAGGGTGTCCACCCACAGCGGAAGCATTGTTGTATGGCATCATTCAATTGCAAAACAAAATTAAACGAACCAATAAAGTAGAGCGATGACCAGTTTAGTCCACACCCTGCGACAACGATTTGCTGATCAGTTAGTCAGTGTGACGCAAGTCTTGGAAGAAGTTACCGTCGAACTGCCGAGCCAATATTTATTGGACGCAAGTCAAATTTTACGCGATGCAGCTGAATTTCAATTTGATATGTTGATAGATCTATGTGGTGTTGATTATGCGGATTATGGGTTGGTTCAATGGGTCACGGAAGCGGCCACTGACGAAGGGTTTAGTCGCGGGGTTGAGCAAGGGGCACAACAGCAACGTATTTTAGATTGGGATAAACCACGATTTGCTGTGGTTTACCATTTATTATCCACCACTTTGAATCAACGATTACGATTACGAGTATTTTGTGAACAAGACCCCTTGTGGCTGGATTCAGTCGTCACCATTTGGGAGTCTGCCAATTGGTATGAACGAGAAGCTTACGATTTATATGGGATTTTATTTCGCGGTCATCCTGACATGCGACGATTGCTCACCGATTATGGGTTTATCGGTCATCCCTTTCGCAAAGATTTTCCACTCAGTGGACAGGTGGAAATGCGTTATGATGCCAAACAACAACGAGTTATTTATGAGCCGGTGAATATTGAACCGCGAGTGTTAGTTCCTAAAGTTGGTCGCCGTGATAATCGTTATCTTGGTGAAGGAGAATAAAGCATGGCGGAAATTCGCAATTACACATTGAACTTTGGTCCACAGCATCCAGCCGCCCATGGCGTGTTGCGATTGGTGTTGGAATTGGATGGTGAGGTGATTACTCGCGCGGATCCTCACATTGGATTGTTACATCGCGGCACTGAAAAATTAGCAGAAACCAAACCGTTTAATCAAAACATTGGTTACATGGATCGATTGGATTATGTATCAATGATGTGTAATGAACATGCTTACGTGCGTGCGATAGAAAAATTAATTGGCATTGAAGCACCGATTCGAGCGCAATACATTCGTACTATGTTTGATGAAATTACACGGATCCTCAATCATTTATTGTGGTTGGGAGCCGCTGCTTTGGATATTGGTGCTATGTCAGTTTTTTTATATTGTTTTCGTGAACGAGAAGATTTATTCGATTGCTATGAAGCTGTTTCGGGTGCACGAATGCATGCCACATATTATCGGCCCGGTGGCGTGTATCGTGATTTGCCAGACAATATGCCTCAGTATCAAGCTTCCAAGTGGCACAATGAAAAAGAGACGGAACAACGCAATGCCAATCGCAAAGGTTCGTTATTGGATTTCATCACCGATTTTACCGAGCGATTTCCTGCGCGTATCGATGAATACGAAAAATTATTAACCAACAATCGCATTTGGAAACAACGCAATGTGGATATTGGCGTGGTTTCTGCTGATCGTGCGAAACAATTAGGTTTTAGCGGTCCGATGTTGCGTGCCAGTGGCGTGGAATGGGATTTGCGTAAAATGCAGCCTTACGCCATGTACGACAAAATGGATTTTGATATTCCCGTTGGCCTGCGGGGTGATTGCTACGACCGTTATTTGGTGCGTATTGAAGAAATGCGTCAATCCAACCGTATTATTCGTCAATGTGTGCGGTGGTTGCGTGAACATCCAGGGCCGGTAATTGTCGATGACCCTAAAGTGGCGCCCCCCAAACGTGTGCAAATGAAAGACGATATGGAAGCAATGATCCACCATTTCAAATTGTTTACCGAAGGTTACTGCGTACCCGCGGGTGAAGCGTATGCGGCGGTAGAGGCCCCCAAAGGTGAATTTGGCGCTTATCTTATTTCTGATGGAGCCAATAAACCATACCGATTGAAGTTGCGTGCTCCTGGGTTTCCACATTTAGCAGCCTTTGATGAAATGACACGCGGTCACATGTTGGCCGATGGCGTGGCGATTTTATCCAGTCAGGACATTGTGTTTGGAGAAATTGATCGATGAATGATGTAGCAGCAACGTCCCCCAATGTCAGTTTGATTGAATTATTACCCGCTGACGCTATCCAAGAAATTGATCGATGGATTGCTAAATATCCCACTGAGCAACGCCAATCGGCGGTGATCCAAACGCTCATGATCGCGCAAGAACACAATGAAGGATGGTTGACGGATGAGTGGATTACCGCGGTGGCTAATTATTTGCAAATGCCCAAAATCGCTGTGTATGAGGTTGCCACTTTTTATTCGATGTACGATTTAAAACCGGTGGGTAAACACAAAATTTATGTATGCACTAACATTTCTTGCAAACTGTGTGGTTGTGATCGCATTGTTGATCATCTCAAACAAAAATTGGGGGTGAAGTTGGGTGAAACAACCGATGATGGTCGTTTTACTTTGCGTGAATTTGAATGCTTGGGGGCTTGCATCGGCGCGCCGATGATGCAAATTGATAAAACATATTATGAACAATTGACGACTGAGAAAGTGGATGACATTTTGCAATCGTTTCAGGAAAATGAGTAACCCGCTATGACTGCTTTGAATCAAGTTTGTTATCGTACCATAGCATTAGAAAAATCGTGGACA
>WLWR01000034.1 GCA_012103495.1 Legionellales bacterium | reverse complement strand
GAAAACGCCCACTGGTCAAATCCAAGTACGCCAGTCCAAATTGTTGCTGCTGTTCAATGATGGCTGCCAATAAATTATCGCGACGTTCTTCCAATAATGCTTCGTCGCTGACGGTGCCAGGGGTAATGATGCGTGTGACTTCACGAGCGACGGGACCACGACTGGTGGCTGGGTCGCCAATTTGTTCGCAAATGGCAACGGACTCTCCCAGTTTGAGTAAGCGGGCTAAATAATTATCAACCGAATGATATGGCACCCCAGCCATGGGGATCGGTTCTCCGGCGGATTGGCCTCGATGGGTAAGGGTTAAATCTAATAAACGTGCGCCACGTTTAGCATCGTCAAAGAACAGTTCATAAAAATCACCCATGCGGTAAAGCAACAGCATGTCAGGGTAATCTTGTTTTATTTGCAAATACTGCCGCATCATTGGCGTATGTTGCTGTGGTGAATCGAGCTTTGGTTTCATAGAGGGGATTATAAAGATAATGATTCACGATTGGTAGCTGGATGATCATTAATAAAATCCTCAATGCAAAACCAATGAAAAACACTATAATGAGGTTGCCAATAAAAAATATCATTAGTGAACCCATTAAATAAATAAGGAGCAAATCCATGACCAAATTAATTGAATGCTTGAAAACAGTATTGGCAGATACCTATGTTGTCTATCTCAAAACACAAGATTATCATTGGAATGTCACCGGCCCTAATTTCTACTCCTATCATAAAATGTTTGAAGAACAATACCGTGAGTTGGCTGAAGCGGTAGATGAAATTGCCGAACGCATCCGAGCTGTGGGTGAACGTGCTCCCAGTGGGTTTAAAGTCTACGATGAATATACCAAAGTGAATGAAGTTACGGTCACTACCGACAGTGTGAGCATGGTAAAAGATTTACACAGTAGCCATTTGACAGTCATTCAATCACTGCAAAAATTAAAAGAAGAAGCGGTTACACAAGGTGATTCAGTCACAGAGGATTTGGCGATTGGACGATTGACGATTCATCAAAAAGTTGCCTGGATGCTGAGTGCTACCGCCGGATAAGGGAAATAAGAATTTCCAGCAAAGATAAATTTACGAGCAATAATAAATACACCTGTGGGGCGGTTGACTGACCGCCCTTATAGTTTCTACCCATTCCACTGCAGGCTTAAAATGCCAACTGAGAAAGTTTATCGACCGTGAATAAAGTTCGCATCTTCAAGTGGAATGGGTATAGACCATCCGATCGTTTGAACAAAGTTAACAGTTTTGAATGCGCAAGCAGATGATATGTTCTATGATTATTTTTACCCGTTTCATCTTAATCAGAGTTGAGGAATGAGCCAACGCACCATCGAACAAATGAGTCCAGCTTTAATGGAATATATTTTATCCATTTCATTGCGTGACAACCCACTGTTAACCCAATTACGTGAACAAAGTATTTCCTATGCGCAATCATCTGCTATGTTAACTCAACCGGAACAATTGCAATTGATTCAACTGTTGATTGAATTAATGGGTGCGCAACGTGTGATTGAATTGGGAACTTTTACCGGATATAGCGCATTGGCAATGGCGCAAGCGTTACCCGGCAACGGTCGTCTGATCACCTGTGACATTAATGTAGAATCGGTAGCTATTGGGCAACCGTTTTGGCAGCAAGCCAAGGTCGCTGACAAAATTGAAGTGAAAATAGCGCCAGCATTGGAATCGTTAGCGCAGTTGCAAACCAGGCAACGCTCCAACTTTGATTTAGCATTCATTGATGCGGATAAACGCCATTATTTTGACTATTACGAATACTGTTTAACCTTGTTAAGACCGGGTGGATTGATTGTGATTGATAATACCCTATGGGATGGAAAAGTTATCGATGATCAAGATACCCGAGAAAGTACCCAAGTGATTCGAGAGTTAAACCAACACATTATGAATGATGAGCGTGTACACATCAGTTTGATACCACTAGGAGATGGGTTAACGCTATGTCGCAAGTTGTAACTATGGAGGATAAAAATCATGCAGGAGCATCACAACCCACTGGGATTAAGCGGGTTTGAATTTATCGAATTTTCAGCGCCGGATCCAGAATATTTAATCAATCGATTTCATCAGCTGGGCATGGTGGCTACCGCCAGGCATCGCAGCAAAGATGTTACCTTGTATCAGCAAGGACAAATCAATTTCATTTTAAACGCCGAATCCAATAGCCAAGCGGCCGAACATGCCAAACAACATGGTCCAGGCGCTTGTGCGATGGGCTTTCGTGTTGCCAATGCGCAACAGGCATTGAGTTATGCTGTTGAGCATGGTGCAAAACCTTTCATCAGTCGTGTGGCACCAGGTGAATTGATCATTCCAGCCATTCGAGGCATTGGTAACAGTGTGATTTATTTCATTGATCGATTTGAAGAACAGACTGTTTATGATATAGATTTTGTCACCACTTTACACGATGCCAATTTGATCACGGCTGGATTAATTCGCATTGATCATTTAACTCATAATGTTAAGCAAGGTCATATGGATCATTGGGCACACTTTTATGAGAGAATTTTTAATTTCCGTGAAATTCGTTACTTTGATATTCAAGGGCAACACACTGGATTGCTTAGTCGAGCCATGGCCAGTCCCTGCGGTACTATTAAAATTCCATTGAATGAATCAAAAGATGAGAAATCACAGATTGCTGAATTCCTAACCGAATACAAGGGTGAGGGCATTCAACACATTGCGTTAACCACCGATGATATTTATAGTTCAGTGGAATGGCTACGCCGGCAAGATTTGCAATTTTTAGATGTACCGGATACTTATTATCAAATGATTGTTGAACGCATGGATTGGCACCATGAAGATTTAAACCGTTTACAACAAGATAAAATTTTAATCGACGGTGGCAAGATAGAAGCTGATGGGTTATTGTTACAAATCTTCACGGAAAATATGTTTGGCCCTGCCTTCATTGAAATTATTCAACGCAAAGGACACGAAGGGTTTGGCGAAGGAAATTTCCAAGCACTGTTTGAAGCCATTGAACGAGATCAAATCCAGCGCGGTGTTCTATCATAAGTCAACAAGGAGTACGTTATGAAGTTAGCAACACGCAAAACCCACTCGCGTGATGGTGCCTTATGTGTGGTCAATCAATCGTTATCACAAGCGTTGGACATTAGCGATCAAATCCCCACGTTACAATGTTTACTCGATCATTGGTCTACGCTAGCCCCTTTGGCCGAACAAGCTTATCATCAATTAAATCAAGGTAAGGCTGTGGATGCATTCGTGTTCAAATCCGAACAATTTGCCGCGCCCTTGCCACGAGCTTATCAATGGGCTGATGGTAGTGCTTATGTGACGCATGTGGCCTTAGTCCGTCAAGCGCGAGGGGCAACAATGCCAGAGAATTTTTGGACTGATCCATTGATGTATCAGGGAGGTTCGGATCATTTTTTAGGGCCTTGTGATGACATTGTGGCGGACAGTGAAGCTTACGGTATTGATTTTGAGGCGGAAATTAGCGTGATCACCGATGATGTACCGATGGGACTTGATCCCAGCCAAGCCGGATGTCATATCAAATTAATTACCCTCGTTAATGATGTATCATTACGCAATTTAATTGCCGATGAATTGAGCAAAGGCTTTGGTTTTTTTCAAAGCAAACCGGCTAGCAGTTTTGCCCCGGTGGCGGTGACGGTCGATGAATTGGGCGATGCTTGGGATGGAAAACGGGTGCACTTACCATTGTTTTCATATCTTAACCAACAATTGTTTGGACAGCCCAATGCTGGAATCGATATGACTTTTGATTTTCCAACGTTGATTGCTCATGCGGCGAAAACCAGACTGTTGACCGCTGGCACTGTTATTGGATCGGGCACTGTTTCTAATCAAGATCACAGCCGGGGATCTTCATGCATTGCCGAGCGGCGCATGTTGGAAATTCTTGAACATCAGCAAGCACAAACACCGTTCATGCGTTATGGGGATCGTGTGCGTATTGAAATGTTAGATGCGCAAGGCCAGACAATTTTTGGCTGTATTGATCAACAGGTGGTGCCATCAGCATGATGCAATTGTACGATTATGATCGATCAACGGCATGTTATCGAGTTCGAATGGTGCTGCGGTACAAGCAATTGGCGTTTGATACCCACGAAATATCTTTGATCCAAGCAGGCGGGATGCAGCATCAAGTGGCTTATCAAGCGGTGAATCCGCAACAATTGGTACCGAGTTTGCAAATAGAACAACAGGTGTTGACTCAATCACTGGCAATTATTGAATACTTGGATGAATGTTACCCAACCCCACCGTTATTACCCGCTCATGCGTCTGCCCGAGCTGTGGTGCGTAGCTTGGCGCAATTGATTGCTTGCGATGTGCATCCATTGAATAATTTGCGTGTTCTGCAATATTTAACCAATATTTTGCAAGTAACCGAGACACAGCGACTATCATGGTATCATCATTGGTTGAAGCTAGGATTTGATGCGTTTGAACAACGCTTGCAACAGTTGAATAGTCAGGGTTTTTATTGTGTTGGGGATGCATTTAGCTTGGCTGATGTGTGCTTGGTTGCGCAAGTCTATAATGCTGACCGATTTAAATTTTCCTTGGCTAATTATCCATTAGTCACTAAAATCAACCAACATTGCTTGTCATTGCCGTATGTGCAGCAAGCAAAACCAAGTGAATCCGCTTAAGTTTCTATTGAAATATAAAGCGATTAAGCAGTAGGAAGTTGTTTTGGGCATCATTGAATTAACCTTATTTATTTTAGCGGCTACCTTGATCATTGCGTTTTCCGATGAAATTGGCAGTTTGGTCAAAAAAGGCAATCGCACTGTGTTTAAACACATGTATGTGAAACATTCTATCCTGGTAATTTTAGCCAGCATCGCCATTATTTCTTTTCGGGGGCCGATCACCGATGTGGTGCATTATATTTTATTGAGTTATGAACGGTTGGTGACAATCTTGATTCATGCCACCAGCACGCGGTCCAGTGTGGTACTGCTAGTGCGGATCTTCACCTTGCTATTTTTTTCTTTTGTTCCTTCGTTGGTGCTTGCGGGATTGTATTGGTTGGCGCGTCAGCAAGCATATCCTTATTTTTATTTAACATTATGGATCACGTGGACTATTTTAGTGTTTTCCATTATTTAATCGTTAGCCTGATGTAATTTAACTTGATTGCTTGGTGTTTGCGAAAAAGCAGGCGATGTAACCCGATAAGTTATGTCAGTGCTAGCAAGAGTTCTCGGGTTACTTTAGCGGCGAAACAAGTTGAATGACCGGTTGGGTCAAGCTGGGGTGCCAACTCTACGACATCGGCGCCGACGAAATTTTTAGTCGCAAGAATTTTGACAATTTTTATAAAGTTATGAAAATTTTCACCGCCTGCTTCCGGGGTGCCGGTACCGGGTAAGTAAGCTGGGTCAAAAAAATCTAAATCCAAGGTGAGATAAATGGGGCGACTGTCAGCTACTTGTTGTAAATCTTGACAAAATTGAGTCAAACTTGTGCGCAAGGTATGTTGATGACGCATGAATTCAAACTCTGCGCGTGTGCCAGAGCGAATACCATACTGCATCAATTGATGTTGAGCACCAAAGTGATCCAACACGCGACGGATCACGCAAGCATGCGAAAATTTATCCCCCAAATACCCATCGCGCAAATCGGCATGTGCATCCAAATGAATCAACAATAAATCAGGATACTGGCGCAAATAATGGGTGATGGGCATCCAGGAAATGGAATGTTCGCCACCCAAAGTGAGCAATTTCAATCGTTGGCCAACCCAATCTAACGACTGGGTTAATTGATCAAATGCTTGGTGCAATAAATCCTGGCGTGAAGGATAAAAGGGAAGGTTGCCCATATCTACCGCACCATCGGGATCCAACTCACGATCCAAATACGGTGAATAATCTTCTAAATTTTTAGCCGTACTGCGAATGGCATTGGGGCCAAAACGTGCACCGGGTCGGAAGGAGGTGGTGCCATCAAATTCAATGCCCAAAATATGCGTGGTGGCGGGTAACCAAGCTTTTTGATGTGGCAAAAATAAAAAAGGCTCGACTGTGGTCAACCAGTCAAACGTGGCAAGTGGTGAATCAGACATGTGGATCATTCCTCATCGTTTTCAGTCAAATAGGTAAACATCAGCGGCGCGATAATACTGGCATCGCTTTCGATGATAAATTTAGGCGTGTCTGGATGCAATTTACCCCAAGTAATTTTTTCATTGGGAATGGCGCCTGAATAAGAGCCATACGATGTTGTGGAATCACTGATTTGACAAAAATAACCCCAGACCGGTGCTTGCTGCTGTAAATCCTGTGCAATTAATGGAACAACACAAATTGGGAAGTCACCGGCAATGCCGCCACCAATTTGAAAAAAGCCCACGCGCTGGGTTTGTTGCCGATACCAATCAATCAAATGCATCATCAATTCGATGCCATTTTTAACCGAGGTGGGTGCAAGGGTTTGTTGATAGCAATGCGCTGCGAAGAAATTTCCCAGCGTTGAATCTTCCCAACCTGGGGTGAACAAAGGTAGATTTTTTTCAGCCGCTGCCAACAACCAACTGTTTTGTGGGTCAATTTGATAATCATCAACAAATAATTGTTGGGTAAGCGCTTGGTACAAAGGTTCGTGTGGAAAGAAACGATGACCAGCACTTTGTCGCTGTTTCCAAATTGGCATTAATATTTTTTCCACTGCGCGCATGGCGGTTTCTTCGGGAAGGCAAGTATCGGTAACTCGATTAAAATGTTGTTCCAACAATTGCAATTCATCGTCGGGTGTTAAATCACGATAGTGTGGTAGGCGTAAATAGTGTTCATGCGCCACCAGGTTAAACAAATCTTCTTCTAAATTAGCGCCGGTGCAACAAATAGCGTGCACTTTATCTTGGCGAATCAACTTGGCTAGGGAAATACCCAGCTCAGCGGTGGACATGGCACCGGCCAGCGTTACCAACATTTTGCCACCGTGCGCCAAATGTGCTTCGTAGGCTTGCACAGCATCTTTGAGGGCTGCCGCATTAAAATGATGGTAATGCTGATGAATAAAATCACGAATGGTCATGAGAGGCTCCTGTGGTATTTTTTTGGCTGGATAAATAGGTGTAACCGGTTAAGCCTTGTTGTAAGATTTGCAAATAGTGTTGCTGGGTGGTGGCATCCAAATCGCTGCGGTGCAATTGTTGTTGATATGATGCTAATAATTGATCGGGATCAAATTGTACATAGCGTAGTACTTGCGCGATGGTATCGCCACAACTGGGTTGACTGAGTGTGACTTCACCGGTGTCCGTTACTTGAATGTGCACGGCATTGGTATCACCAAATAAATTATGCAAATCTCCCAGAATTTCTTGATAAGCACCGATTAAAAATAAACCCAATGCGTAGGGTTTGTTGGGATCAAAGGTCGGCAATGGCAAGCTATTTTCAATGCCGGCACCGTCGACATAACTGGCGATTTGTCCATCAGAATCGCAAGTGATATCTTCAATGATCCCGCGATGGGTTGGTGCTTGATTTAATTGTGATAAAGGCATGATAGGAAAAATTTGATCGATGGCCCACACATCTGGTGTTGATTGAAAAATAGAAAAATTACAAAATAATTTATCGGCTAATTTTAAATTGATCTCGTCAAAAATTTCTCGATGCGGTTTACTTTTTAAAACTAAATTATTACGCACCTTCATACAACTTAAGCGATACAATTGTTCGGCATATGCCAACTGTGCTAAATCAATTACCCCGTGAATATACAATATCTGCGCTTCCTTAAACCAGTGACAGGTTTGATGATAAATTTCTGGAATTGATTTTTCACCGAATTCAAACAACCCTTCATACAAATTGTGCAACACGATATGATAGGCTTCGTCCGGTTCAAGCGGCGCTTGATCAAAAGGCGGCATTTTTTGTTCGTAATTAATAATATCGGTGACCAACACTGCGTGATGTGCGGTTAATGCACGACCGGTTTCTGTAATGATGTTTGGATGTGGCAATTCATGTTCTTCACACATATCAAATAAAGTGGTGACAATGTTATTGGCATATTCAACGATGGAATAATTGGTCGAACACATATTGCGGGTACGGGTGCCATCGTAATCCACTCCCAGGCCACCGCCCACATCCACCGTATGAATCGGCGCGCCCAAATCGCGCAATTCAGCGTAATAGCGCGCGCATTCGTGCATGCACATTTGAATGTCATGAATGTTGGTGATTTGTGATCCCATGTGGAAATGAATCAATTGCAATTGATCCAACTGTTGTTGCTCACGCAACTGTTGAATTACTTGCAAAATCTGACTGGCCGTCAAGCCGAATTTAGCGTGTTCGCCACTGCTGGCTTGCCATTTACTCGAGCCACGACTGGACAGTCTAACGCGCACACCCAGACGAGGTTTTAATTTAAATTGTTTGGCTTGGGCCAAAATAGCGGGTAACTCGGACTGTTTTTCAAGAATGAGATACACATGATGACCCAACTGTTGAGCAATCATTGCAAGTTGAAGATACTCTTGGTCTTTATAACCATTACAAACAATCAATTGTTGCTGATCATGAGCCAAACCAAGAATGGCCAACAATTCCGGCTTGCTGCCGGCCTCCAATCCCACGGTGATACTGGCTTGACGAATGGTTTCCACCACTTGACGTTGTTGATTAACTTTGATCGGATAGACGGGCAAATATTGTCCTTGGTACTCCAAATTATCAATCGCTTGATGAAACGCAGCCTGCAAATCAAGAATGCGCTGTTGCAAAATATTATCGAACCGCAACAACAAAGGCAGCGACAACCCTTGGGCAGTAGATTGCGCGACAATATCGTTTAATTTAATACCATTGGTTTTCACCCGTTGCGGGTACACCACCAAATCGCCTTCTTCATCGATATCGAAAAAGCCACTACTCCAATGCGCAATATTATACAATGCACGCGACTCTTCAATCGACCAATTAGCCATCACCACACCTCACCCTAGGCATTCTACAAATGGGGCGGATTATAACGAAAACCGATGACTTGTACATGATATTAAGACAGCAAATCGGGGGAACAGTCTACTCAATTCACCTTCAACCTTGGCAGATTATAAATCAGGGGACAGTATACTTAATTCATCGTCGAATTTAGAAAAGATTGTAAATAAGTATACTGTCCCCCGATTTGCGCTTTCAACCTTGGCAGATTATAAATCAGGGGACAGTATACTTAATTCATCATCGAATTTAGAAAAGATCGGAAATAAGTATACTGTCCCCCGATTTGATTTTGATAGGTTTATGCTCTGTTGAATCTAACACTTAGAGTGACGAATATCTCTTAGATAATCAGCATCAGTATCGTCTTCTGCTAACAATGAGCGCTGCTCATCATCGTCAGAGGGAGCTGAGTCAAAGAATCCGAGCTTTTGGGCTTCAGGTTTGGGGTGTCCCCAGCGGTTAGTGATGCCGTAATTTACCAATGTGGTAAGCAGTATTGCTCCCACAATGGTGGCAAGCGGAGCAATGCCCGCTGTTAATACACCACTGGCGACCAATCCGGATACAAGCAATTTGGCGGTGATACTCATCATGACGCTAACGAAGGTAACCAGCAGTAAGTTACCATTCTCTTTGCTAAAATAATCACGGCATGCGTGCTTCACACCGTGAGCAAATTTGACCAGTGTGCTGGATGCTGTTGAACCAGATTTGTTATATTCTTGGTAGGCTTTTTCCAAGCCAGTGCGAAATACACTAGTGATAAAATGGATGGCCATTAATCCTGCAGCAAAACCGATTGCCCCCAAACTTGCCTGACCGGCTAGCAAAGCAAGTTGTTCTAAACCTCCTTCTAAAACCAGTTTTCCATGTATGGCTGCGGCACCGACAAAATCATTGAGAGCGGTCATTCCCAGCTGGGTTTCAGCGATGGTGTTCATCCAGTTGAAACCTATGGACGCTCCCGCCAAATTTAAACCCCACTGACCAGCATCCTTAAGATCGACCGATGTCCACTGTTTCGTTTTGACTCGTCGATGCAGCAATAAGAGACCAATGGCAATGATTGGCATGCACATCATTAATGTGGGATCCAGCTGATAACTTTGACTGGCCGATTGTGTCGCAATTGCAAGGGCCGTGGCTTTCCATAAGTTTTTAGGGGTGCGACGTGGGTTTACGTGAGGTAAATCGCTCATGAGATAACGTTGTTGCTGCTCGGAGGCCTCATGGGGGAAAAAAGCGGATAATTGCTTTTTTTGTGAACCTGATAAGGTTTTTGTTTTAGTGCGTCGAAGCCAGCCAGACCAGGAAAAACGATAATGGATTGGCAGCAGAGCAACATATTTTTCATTTTCGATAGTTTTTTCTTTAAAGGCATAATAATCAGGATTTCTGTTAGATCTAAATTGTTCGGTAACATCTTCGGTATTTAGTTGATAGGCCTTTGGACTTATTATAGCCGAGCCTTTTAACTGCTCTGAAGTCATAACCATTATATCTTGATAAGGTGGTCGTAGTGGCTCAGACTGTTTTCCTTTTGATGAATCATTTGTGGATGAGTCTGATAAAAATTTTCTTAGCATAGCTATAATCCTCCTGATGGTGATTTGAGCGCGATGGTATCATAGCAAATCGCATATTGCAGCGACTATCTTCACAACAGACCAGTGTTATCAAACCCAAGTAGATAATAAGTTGATGTGATTTAATGATTTTTCATCAAATTGGTTGACTGTTTAACAAATTTAACGTTGAATAGTGGACGAAATAATAACAATACATGTGATGTGATGGCTAGAGCTTGTCAACAGTTTCCACCCGATACGAGTATGGATGAGACACCATTGTTGAAAGACTTACAAGAAAAAACCCTGGAACGATCATTACCCATTTGGCTGCAACAATCATCCGATTATCAAGCAATATTAGTAGCGTTGGCGTCGGTACAGAGCGAGAAGCAAGACAGTTCCATTGAACCTTTGCTAGAAAGGTCACAACAAGTCGTACAAAATTTGACTAATTTGTGGCAAACCGCGGTTCAAGACAAGACATTAGAACGCCACCAATTGGCAGAGTTAGCGACGGTATTAACGCAAAGACTACAACATCACCGATACAAAACCGCCCAGTTGATAAGTGCACATCACGTCGGTCTGTGGGATAGAATCAAAATGTATTTGCTAACCCCCATGCAAACTTATCGAGTATTTCGATTGCTTGGAGAAGCTAGA
>WLWR01000033.1 GCA_012103495.1 Legionellales bacterium | reverse complement strand
TTTGTTCAATTAATATTAACTTTCACTTTGTTTCGTGTCAGGAGAAACGCTACCGCCTACCAATTTATTACAGGTACCAACAGGTAGAAATACCCATTCATCACCAGAACCATCTAAAGTTGATTGACCGGCGCAAGCATGTTGCGGAGTTCCACAATCATTTTGGCCCGCCTTGACTACGCCATAACATTTTTCCATATCGGTTGTTGATTGCGCCAAAGCTTGGGTGGTGACAGCGCTGAGACCTAAAGCAATAGCTCCTGCCAATGCTTTCGTAATTATTTTATGGTTACTCATGAGTGCTCTCCTTAACGAAAACCATGATGTTGAGATAAAGATATTTTGCTTTCCCATTTATTTGTCTAGTATAGTATATGGAGTTTCATCAACAAGGGAATGCACTCATAATGAGTTCGTCATCCGCCATTTTTGATATTTTTGCTAAATCTCCCCTAAAACCACTGCAAGCCCATATGGAATTAGCACATCAATCTTGTCTAGCGCTACAACCTTTTTTTGCTGCTGTAATCGCGCAAGATTGGCCGAGTGTGGAGAAACATTTTGCTCACATTGAGAAATTGGAACACGATGCTGATGATATAAAGCGCTCATTAAAATTGCATTTGACCAAAGATTTATTTCTACCCGTTTCCCGCAATAATATTTTGCAACTGCTGTGCATTCAGGAAGAGCTGGTCAATCGTGCCGAAGATATTTCTGGTTTAACACTGGGACGGCAACTGTTGATTCCTGCTCCATTGACTGATATTTTTACCCGCTTTTTAAATCGTTGCATTGACGCAGCCCAACAAGCCAACCAAGCTACCTTGGAATTAAACGAACTGGCCGAAACAGGATTTCAAGGCAATGCGACGAAAATCGTTGCTCAAATGATTGTCAAACTCGATGAAATTGAACGTGATACCGATCAATTACAAGTGGCCACTCGTAAATCGCTTGCCACCATCGAGCAAGATTTCCCACCAATTGACATTATTTTTCTCTATAAAATTATCGACTGGATCGGTGAACTTGCCGACTTTGCCCAGAGCGCTGGGGCACGGCTACAACTATTAATTGCTCGTTAAAAATCTTCCCAGAGAGTCGATTGAGTTTCATCCGATGTGACTTGATCGCGTAATTGCGCAATACGCTGGTGTTTAGCGATTTCTCGTTGTTGAGATTCCGAAGCAGGATTTTGTTGATTCAAATCATTAATGAATTGATCAACCTTACTCACATAATTCTTTTCTATTGTTGACTTTGGCATAAATGCTCCCATATAACTCTTTTGTATAAATAAAATAATTGATTCAAAATAAATTGAGGGCATTATGCTGGAAAACAGCCCATTAGGTCAAACGACTCATTACATTGACCGTTATGATCCAAGTTCATTATTTCCGATTGCTCGCCATACCCAGCGCCAAGTGTTATCGCTCACCTCACCCTTGCCCTTTGATGGACATGATCTTTGGAATGGCTATGAATTTTCCTGGCTCAACCCAGTAGGAAAACCACAAATTGCCTTGGTTGAAATTATTAATCCTTGCACCTCCCCAAATCTCATTGAATCCAAATCCCTTAAACTTTATTTGAATTCATTTAATTTAACCCGCTTTAAAAATACTACTCAAGTGTTAACCCACTTAACCGATGATTTAACTCAAACAGCAGGAGCAGCCGTGCAAGTTCGGTTGCATGCGATTGATTCACCTAATTATTTTATATTATCGAATTTACCTGGCGACTGTTTAGACGGACTACCGATTGCAGTGACCGACTATCAGCCCAAACCGCAATTCTTACAAACCGCCCCCACCTTGGTCACTGAAAGCTTGCACAGTCATTTATTCCGCTCCAATTGCCCAATCACCCATCAACCCGATTGGGGCAGCATTTGCATTCGATACACAGGGCCACAGATTCATCGCGAAGGGTTACTACAATATATTATTTCCTACCGTCAACATCCTGAATTTCATGAGCATTGTGTCGAGCGTCTATTCATGGATATTTTGCAGCATTGCCAACCCACGCAATTAACTGTTTATGCACGTTTTACTCGCCGCGGCGGCTTGGATATCAACCCATTTCGCTCCAATTTTGAAGCTCCTTATGGTAATCTTCGCTTAATTCGTCAATAAGGAAACCGATAATGTTACCCAAAGCTGAAATTCACGTTCATTTAGAAGGCACAGCCACCCCACAATTGGTTCAACAGATGGCACAACGCAATGAGGTTGAAGTTCCTGACCATATTTTTAAATCTTCTGAATTGTTTGCCTGGCGCGACTTTTTAGACTTTTTAAACACTTACGATTTAGCCAGTAGCTCCATTCAGCATCCCCGTGATTATTATGATGTAACGTATGATTATCTTCAGCGCTGTGCACAACAAGGTGCGATTTACGTTGAAATGATGTATTCACCAGAACACGCTGAACGCGCCAGTGGCATTCCTAGTCGAGAACATTTACTTGCCATTGATCAAGCCATTAAAGATGCTAAAGAATTGTTTAACATTGAAGGACGTACAATCATTACCTGTGTACGTCATTTTGGTTTAGATGCTTGCGTTAAAGTGGCCAAACATACGGTGGAAGCTGCTGCAGAATTTGATACCGTCGTTGGTTTAGGCATGGGTGGTGATGAAGCAGGTTACCCGCCAGCATTATTTAAAACTGCTTATGACATTGCCGCTGCTGCTGGAATTCCTTGCACCATTCACGCTGGCGAAATGGATGGTCCTGAACGTATTTGGGAAGCAATTGAAACCTTACCAATCAATCGTTTAGGTCATGGGGTTCGTGCTATTGAAGATCCTAAATTAATTGATGCTATTATTGAACGCGACATTGTGTTGGAAGTCTGCCCTACCAGCAATGTAGTACTGGGCGTTTATCAAGATTATCAAACACACCCCCTATTAAAATTACTTGAAGCCGGGGTCAAAGTGACATTAAATTCAGACGACCCTCCTTATTTTGGAACGACCATTGGCGAAGAATATGACATTGCTGAACAACAATTTGGATTAACCCAAGCACAATTACGTCATATTACCAAAACTGCAATTCAAGCAGCGTATGTAGATAAAACCACTCAGCAGCAATTATTAGCTAGGTGTTAGTTTTAAACTCTCATAGTGGTTTGATAACGGTATCCATCGTACCTGAAACTACGAATCTTGTTCGCGGTCGGAATGACATTCCAGGTAGGGTTTTGAGTACCCATTGATCGGCATCTTCAAGTACGATGAATAGAGCTTGCCTAACAAAATAAAAATCAATTTATTATCATAATATCGTTCACTTTATCCAACTAGGATGGGATGCCATGTTGAAAACTCTAAATAGACTATTACAGAAGGTTAATTTTTCAGCAACAAATCATATTGATAACACCCATGGACAATATATTGTCTTCGGTATTTTTGGAGTCTTGAATTATCCATTGCTGTATTTGATATGGCATCATTATAATGGCTACCCTTATGGAAATTTCTATCTTTATGGCATTGCAACATTCTTATGTATATTGCTTATTTTCAAAAATAATTGGCCTACCGCATGTAAGCATTATTTACCACTTTATTGGTACATCACATTAGGATTTTGTTTGCCGTTTTTTTATACATTCATGGCATTGCAAAATCAATTCAGTGCGGTTTGGTTAATGGCAACCGATACAATATTATTCTGGTTACTCCTATTCGTACAGTGGCGAGCTTATCTAATTATCTTATTCAACGGTGCCTTGCTGGGAGTCATTAGTTATATATTGATAAACCCATCACCTTTTTCTTTTGTTCATTTGTTACAACATCATTATGTTGTGTTCTCAACTCAACTTACCGTATCTTTTGTATTCATTGTTCTTTTTGCTTATAAAAATACTCGATATAACCAAGAAAAAATACAAGCAGCCAAAACTATTAGCTCTAGTATCGCCCATGAGTTACGCACACCATTATTAACCATACAATCTGCGATTCTCAGCACTCAAGATTTACTACCAAAATTTATCAATCAATGTAAACCTTCATTGCAAACTGAAACGATTGACTTGGAAGTTGATTTTCTATCATGGCAATTTGACAAACTAAACCAATCACTCACCAACGCTGAACATGAAATACACTGCGCTAATGAAATGATTCGTATGTTATTAGTCAACTTATCTATGAGCCCTCAATATAAAAAGAAATCATCGTGCCATTCAATCATCCACTGTGTTCAGCAAGCAATCCAACGTTATCCATTCAAAAATGAACAACATCGAAGATTAATTCACTGGGAAGTCAACATATCGGATTTTTCTTTCAGAGGAGAGCTTTTATTAATGGTACATGTAATTTTGAACTTACTGAAAAATGCTTTCTATCATATCGATGCAGCACAAAAAGGTAGTATATCGATTCGAACGACTCTTGGTAGAAAAAATAATATTCTTCATATCAAAGATACCAGTACTGGCATCCCCCGCAAACATTTACCACATATTTTTCAACAGTTTTATAGTCAAACGCCTTTAGGTGCGGGTATTGGGCTTACTTTTTGTCAATTTGTCATTCAAAATTTTGGTGGATCAATCCGATGTCAATCCAAAGAAGGTGACTTTACTGAATTCAGTCTATATTTTCCTAATGTCGATAACCAATAATCCATGTAAGCAAATTTATCCTGTTTAACTCTCAAATTGGATCAGTGTTTCATCAATATCAATAAGATGTTGCTCCTGTCTTTTGAGTGTTCCTTTTATCATTGAAACTTTTTTTTCAAGAGCATTGAGGCGCTGCTCATACTGTGCTTTTAACTGTGTGTACTCACTTCTTAATTGCTTATGATCTTTCTTTAACTGCTCATGTTTATTTTGTAATCGCATCATCATTTTGCTCCACCACTTTAAAGTCCAACAAAACAGGTCAAAGTACCATGCTCACCCTTCGAATCATGCGATGATGAACATTAAAAGTAGATAAAAAAGCTTAATATTTATCTAAATAGGATATTTTATACTCTCTTACATTATAAAAGTCAATTGACAGCCGCAGGCATGACACTTCTTGATACAAGAATCGAGTTGCTTTCCATTCATTTGTCATTCAAAATTTTGACCTGCTAATTAAGTGCCAAGAGATTGAGCACACAACATCATTTAATCCGGTTGTCTAAATGATGAATTGGAAAGAACTTCTTGCATAAAGTAGCGAAAGAACTTTGCTTAAATTTAATAGATTGTTGCTTAGAGTGAATAATGAATCAGCATAAACCTCAGCCATTTTACTTTCCCTCGTCGATCATTCTGGTTGATGACAACCCATCATTTTTAGAAAACATTAGCCTCCAATTGGATGCGGCCAAGTTAACTTATGAAACTTGTCATCATGCCCGGCAAGCCATTGCCAGCATTGAAAAAAAACCTGCAGCCATCCATTCATCCTGGTTGAAACAATTGTTGCATCAACAAGAAGCGGACACACAACAGCACTGCATTATTGATGTTGATATTTCCAAAATATACTCACTGGCCTTCGATTCACAACGATTTTCTGAACAATCGGTCATGGTAGTGGATTATGTCATGCCAGAAATGGATGGTATTGAGTTATGCCGTCACTTAAATAACAATCCGATCAAGAAAATATTAATCACTGGCATTGATGATTTGAACTTAGCCATTACAGCCTTCAATGAAGGAATCATTGACAGATTTATCGTGAAAGATGACCCTAATTTCTTAAAGTGCTTGATAGAATCGATTCATGAAATGCAGCATCTGTATTTTAAATCCATCACAGAAATAATTACACAGAACTTATTGATCAGTCACACAGAGTGTTGTTTACAAGATAATCCATTTATCAACCTGTGGCAAAATATCTTTCAGCGTTATCACATTATCGAATACTATTTGATTGATAAAACGGGCAGCTACTTAATGCTTGATTGGACCGGCCGCAAATATTGGTTGGTATTGCTTAGCGAAACCAGTATGGAAGAGTATTTGATCATTGCGACAGACCATCATGCGGATGAGATACTATTGACTGCATTGACACAAGGGACCCATCTTCCCTTCTTCATCACAGAAGAAGATCAACAAACTCCGGTAGCCGATTGGCAACGCTATTTGCACCCAGCCCATACCATCCAGTTAAACCATCAACGTTATTACTACAGCCTCATTGACAATCAAGATTTATATCCATTGCCTCACTCTATTTTAAGTTATAAAAATCATTTTATGAGAAAAATAGCTAAAATGTCATTGCCAACTGACGACGCCAAATAATTGGCGTAACGCTGATCAATTCTTGATTGTATAAAACCGGATTTATTGACGCTAAATTGTAGTGCACAAGATTATATTTATTTTTACTCTGACCTTTTTGCACCACTCGAAAAAGTGTCTCTCCATCTACTGTTTCGACAATACACGCACGGCCTAAAATTTGTTCGGCAACAACATCATAATATTTCACCCCAGCAATGTATTCACCTTGGGTAAAATAAGGCGTCATATTGTCATCATTTACATGCATAACCATGCTGTGCTGATAATGTTGACGAAAACATTGCAACTCTTGTTGAATCCATTGCAATTCTTTTTCCGCTTCACTAGAACACGCAGCATCATGCTCCAACACCGTGATAGATGATATTAAGCTTGGTTCAGCGCCTTTTCCATACAATAACCACTCTAGATGACATTCGACATGATGCTGCGCAAAAATAGACAGTAATTTAGCCGCTCCTTTACGAGTTAAACCGCCATAATTCCCCAATTCCCAACTTTTAAGCGTAGGGTACTTAATTCCATAATTTTTTTCTAAGTCTTGACGACTTAAATTAGCCAATTGCCGTAGGCGCTTTAATCGCTTGGCTCGTGCTGAAGGTGACGCTAAATCGTGTTCTGCTTGAGTGTTTGACATGAGTGTGGTCTTATTTCACAGGTTGAAAATAAATCACCAGTATAGTCTTAGCCGATCAATATCTTTAATTAAAAATACCGGCATTATGTCTGAAATCACTTGCAAGATTAGCATAATATCATTCATCAAATCATCATTATTAATGACCCGACAGTTTTCAAGTCGTCATTGTCTGCGTTAAAAAATTAATCAATGTCGGTTGTAAATAATTATCCATCACCGGAATCAGCTCCGAAAAGTCAGCATCACCAATACCAACAAATTCGATAGCCAACGCTTGCGCCGCTTGCTGATCCCAAGGTTGATCACCTACATAAACAATTCGTTGATAGCTTGCGCGTTGATACTGTTTTTGCGCGCGTTCAATCGCAGTTTGAATAATTACCGAACGCTGCCAATGATCATCCGCGTATGCTTTAGGTAATGATTGATGAGGAATTTGTGCCGCACTTAATTTTAAATGTGCCGATTCGTGCCAGGCACCGGTTGCCAAAGCAATATCCCAATCCCCTAATTGACGTATTCGATGAAAAATAGTTTGTGCTCCCGCAATGGCTTGACACATTTGTTGATTCTGTGTGAGTGTCTGCTGCAATGCGGTGATGTAACGCATGCGGATGGTTTGTAATTCATCGACACTGGGTTGACGCTGTCGATACTTTGCAAACAATTCTTGGATAATACCAGAGTCAGTGGAATAACGATAATTAGCCCAATTGCTGTTAATCGCATCGATATCCAATGCTTGTTTAACAATGGTGGTAAAAATTTGTGAATCCGCACCATTTGTTGTCGCTAATGTGCCATCTACATCAAACACGCACAGTGCTGTCATTTCAATATCCTTATCTTTGAACTTACTTTGGGTTATCCGGTTTGCTAAAAATCACATGCGAAATTATCAACCCAACGCTGTCAAACACGCTTGCAACAACCCTGCCGGAAACAATCCCAACACCAACAACGCAATACCATTTAATGAAATAACCAATTGCATATCTCGACCAATCATTAATGTCGATGCATCTGCCGGCGCATCAAAGTACATGGTTTTTACAATACGTAAATAGTAAAATGCCCCAATCATTGCAAATACTACCGCAATCACTGCTAACCAAACTATTCCCACGTCGATCACGGCTTTTAACACTAAAAATTTACTAATAAAACCAATGGTCGGAGGTATACCCGCCATACTAAACATTACCAACATCACTAAAAACGCCAACCATGGATTACGGACATTCAACCCTTTGAAATCTTCAATATTTTCCGCCTCAAACCCTGCTTTGCTCAATAACACAATCATACCAAACGCTGCCAACGCCATGAGAGCGTAAATCAATATATAAAATAAGGAAGCCGAATAACCAAATTGTGTTCCTGCGATCAAACCCAATAACATATAGCCAATGTGCGCGATACTTGAATAAGCCAACATCCGTTTTAAATTGGTTTGCGCAATGGCAAAAATATTTCCCAATACAATAGAAAACAATGCTAACACCATCAACAATTGTTGCCACTGAGAAAAAAGATCTGGCAAAGCAAAGACCAACAACCGTAGTGCCATCCCAAAAGCTGCAACTTTCGGCGCACTGCTTAAAAACAATGTCACACAACTAGGAGATCCACTGTACACATCGGGGGCCCACATGTGAAAGGGTGCTGCAGCAAATTTAAACGCAATTCCTGCTACGATAAAGACCAAAGCAAAAGCATACATCCATGATTGCGAATTGGAACTTTGAATGATTGATTTAGCGACCAAAGCCAAATCCAAACTACCACTGGCACCATACAATAACGACATACCATACAGCAACATACCCGAAGCAATTGCTCCCATCACAAAATATTTCATTGCCGCCTCACTGGCAATAGCCGAATCACGTTGCAAAGCAACCATGGCATACAAAGGCAATGACAATAATTCCAATCCCAAAAACAGAGTAATAAATGAATGCGACGAAACCAATAACATCATGCCCAATGTAGAAAATAATCCTAATACATAATATTCACCACGTGGGATATTACGTTGCGCCAAATATTGGCGCGAATAATAAAAGGCACCAAATACAGTCAGATAAATAAATAACTTCAATAAACGACTAATATCATCACTGATGAATTGATAGTTAAATGTCACCACCGTTGGTTTGCCCCATTGTACAAAGGTCACAATAGCAGCCACGGCCAGCCCAACTTGGGTAAGCAAATAAGCCAGATGTTTCTGCTGGCGTGGGCTAAATAAATCGGCCAGCAATGCAGCACACGCGAATGCCAAAATAATCATTTCAGGAATGATTGCACTAAAATCGGGAAAGATAAAATTCATAACCATCTACCACTCATTTTAAAGTTTACTGACGCTACTCACCGTTAATAAATGATGGATAGACTCATGGATCATGTCTAACAACGGCGCTGGATACAAGCCAAACAACAACACAAACCCTGCCAACAAACTAAAAGCCAGCACTTCCAATCCACGAATGTCTTGTAGCTGCTCCACTTTCTGACTCACCACTTTGCCAAAAATCACCCGCTTATACATCCACAGCGTGTAAGCAGCCCCAAACACCAAGGTAGTAGCCGCCATCAAAGCGATCCAAAAATTTGCTTTCATCGAACCTAAAATCACCATGAACTCCCCGACAAATCCCGATGTTCCTGGCAATCCAGCATTGGCCATGGCAAACAACATCATGAAAGAAGCAAATATCGGCATGGTATTAACCACCCCACCAAAATCTGCAATTTGACGCGTGTGCATTCGGTCATAAATAAACCCAACACCCGCAAACAATGCCCCAGAAATAAATCCATGCGAAATCATGACAAAGTAAGCGCCTTCCAAGACCAAAGCCGCATCCATCATCGAACCGGTGCGTTGAGCAACCACAAAAATAGCAAAACATCCCAGCGTGACAAAACCCATGTGTGAAATGGAAGAATAAGCAATAAGTTTTTTCATGTCGGTTTGCACAATTGCAACAATGGCAATGTACACAATAGCAATCAAAGATAAGGCAATCATCACCCATGCTAAATGCTGCGAAGCATCGGGCACAATAGGCAAGACAAATCGCAAGAAACCATATCCACCTAATTTCAACAGCACCGCGGCTAAAATGATCGAACCACCCGCCGGTGCTTCCGTATGCGCATCCGGTAACCAAGTATGCACCGGCCACATCGGAATTTTAATCGCGAATCCAAAGAAAAAAGCAATGAAAATTAAAATTTGTACGTGCAATAACAAAGGCAAATTGTACCAAGCGGCAATGGTAAACCCACTGCTTTGCACACCCAAATACAGCAATGCCACCAACATTAACAACGAACCGATCAAGGTATACAAGAAAAACTTGATCGCGGCATAGACTCGATTATCACTGCCCCAAATTCCAATAATTAAATACATTGGAATCAACGTGGCTTCAAAAAACACATAGAACAATATTGCATTGAGTGATGAAAAAACACCAACCAACAAGCCTTGCATGATCAAAAACGCAGCCAAATACTGCGCCACTTTTTGTTTAATGCTATCCCATGTCGCCAGCAATACAATCAGCGTGGTAAAAATACTCAAGATGATCAATGGCACCGCAATACCATCCACCCCTAAATGATAATGCACACCCAGTTGTGGCAGCCACTGTTTGAATTCCACAAATTGCATTTGATGCGTTGCATAATTAAATTGACTCAACAAAGGATAACTTAGAATCAACGTCAGTAAGACAGTAAACAGCGCAATGTAACGCGAAGAATTAGGATTTTCATCATCGCCAATGTATAAAATAAACAGCCCTGCAATGATTGGCAACCAAATCAGAAGACTTAATAAATTCTGCATGTTTTACCTTTTTTATTACGCTAACGCGAGCCAAGTACCGAACACCAAGACACTCAATACCATGACTGTAATGTAATGATACAAATAACCACTTTGAAGCACATGGCTCGTCAGTGCCAACCAGCGGACTCGCCAACCCGTACCATTGACCAATGCACCATCAATTATTTTGCGATCACCGATTTGGTACAAAACATTACCTAACCTTTTTGAGCCACGTACAAACACAAGATTATTAAAATCATCAAAGCCATATTTATGCATCAACACTTGATACACCCATCGCAATTTTGTCGCAACAATAGCTGGCAACTGTGGTTGCCAGCTATAACATACCCATGCGGTGACAATACCGGCAATCACCAACCAAAATACCGGACCGGTCACAGCCGCAGTGATCAATGCCAACGGGCCATGATAATGCGAACCAATTTCCGCTAACACATTGTGTTGTGGCAATACAAACACACTACTGCTCAATAA
>WLWR01000032.1 GCA_012103495.1 Legionellales bacterium | reverse complement strand
GTTCAAGAAAAGCCAGCTTTGCTGCATCTTGAACGAACTATGTTGTGCTTTTTCAACATAATTTTCATCCAATGTGCATCCAAAACTGATGTTTTTCCGAGATTTAAAATTTTGATGAACAGTTACTTATTTTTAGCCCACTGATCCAACAATGCCGTGCGTAACAACACGCCATTGGTGACTTGCTGCAACACGGTGGATTGGGCGTGATACACCAGTGTTTCAGCAATTTCAACATTCACATTCACAGGTCCCGGATGCATGATCACTGCTTTAGGGTTTGCCAATGCCAAACGTTTTTGCGTCAAGCCATAGTGAGCGAAATAATCACCCGCATCGGGCAGCATAATGCTGGGCATGCGTTCTCGTTGAATGCGTAGTAACATAATCACATCCACCCCCTGTAGCCCATTGACTAAATCGGTGGATGTTTTTACATAAGAGAATGGCAAATCCGTAGGCAATAATTCTGCTGGGCCGATGATGCGAATGTCGCGAGTCCCTAATAAATCAAATGCGGCTAACTGCGAATTGGTTACCCGTGAATGCAAAGTATCCCCAACAATGGCAACAGACAGTTTGGTAAAATCAACCCCGTGCTGTAAAAGAGTAAACATATCCAGCAAAGCCTGGGTGGGATGCGCGTGACAACCGTCTCCCGCATTGATTAAATGCAACGTTGGATGTAAATGAGGAATCAGCGATGTCCCAATATCTTCTTGTGGATGGCGCATCACTAGAAAATCGCACCCCATGGCTTGTAGGGTAAGGATGCTATCCAATAGCGACTCGCCTTTTTGTACCGAAGAGGTTTTCACATCCACATTGATGACGTGTGCCCCTAAGCGTTTGGCCGCCAATTCAAAACTGACGCGAGTACGGGTGCTGTTTTCGTAAAATAAATTGACCAATGTGTGATCAAGCAAACGCTGTGCAAGACTGCGTGCCGGTTGTTGGGCAATCCGTTGTGCCGCTGTTAATAAATTTTCAAGGTGGGTGCGATCTAAATCACTAATTTGCAATAGATGTTGGATCATGTTGGGCAGAATTAAATTTATTAGCGTGAAGTATACCCCTTCCATTGTAAGATGCGAAGGTTATCCATTCATTGATGGTGCGTTTTGCATCAAAGAAACTTTCGGATATCGGATGAGGGTAGTATCACCTATCGTAAATGGCTTGTTGCTGGGTATTTTTTATCACAATAATTGCGTGGCGATGGTGGCACACAAATTTTGGTTACGAGTGAAACCAATGTTCAATAATGAGTTGAGCCGCAACGGCATCAATTTCTGTTTTGGTTAATCGTGAATAACCACCATGTTCAAAGACCTGTTGACGGGCAGCAACTGTAGAAAATCGTTCATCCACTTCATGCACCGGTAAATGAAATTGCTGACGCAATTGTTCAGCGAATTGGCGTGCTGCTTCGGTGGTGTATTGAACTTGGTTGTTAACGGTGGTTGGAATGCCAACGATTAAAGCATTTGCTTGCCATTGATGAATTAATTCATCCACTTCGGCCCAGTTTGGCAAGCCTTGGATGGCGGTTAACGTTGTGAGAGGGCGGGCTTGATCGGTGATGGTTTGTCCTACGGCAACGCCAATACGTTTCATACCAAAATCAAATCCTAATACCACATCAGGCATCGTCAGTGTTCCTGAATTCTACAAACATATCAGGCATGACCGGTGTCACCGCTGACCAAATGCATATTATGAATTCCAATGAGAGCGGCTGCGGCTTCCCAGCGTTTGTCAAAAGGAGTATTAAAAATAATGTCTGGCGCGGTAGTACAACTCAACCAAACATTTTGTATCATCTCTTCTTCCAATTGACCGGCTTCCCAACCTGCGTAACCCAAGGCGACTAAAATTTCTTTGGGCCCCTTGCCCATAGCCAATTCTTCCAAAATATCTTGTGAAGTTGTTACGGCCAAACCTTCTTGTTCTTTAGGATAAGTTTTCAAGGAAGAGCGGTAGGCTTTGGTGGGATTGTGAAGAATGAACCCACGCTCGGTTTGAATGGGGCCTCCTTGCATGACGGGAATGTGGTTGGCGGGTTCGTATGCTACTTTGATATCCATCTGACCAAAAATGTAATCAAGTGACAAGTCTGTTGGACGATTGATTACAATCCCAATGGCCCCTTTACTGCTATGTTCACAAACGTAAATTACGGTTTGGTTGAAGTTTGGGTCTTGCAAAGATGGCATAGCAATCAACAAATGATTATTTAAATAAGTTGCTTGCGTCATGAATCATTAACCAATACTATACTGTACGAATACATTGAGTATACATTTGTTAGAGTAGGAAAAAAAGGAGTGAACAAATGGCAACAGGTACTGTTAAATGGTTCAATAATGCAAAGGGATGGGGTTTCATTCTCCCCGAAGAAGGAGGCGAAGACATCTTCGTGCATTATTCATCTGTAGAAGGGACTGGCTTTAAAAAACTGACGGCAGGACAAGCTGTTTCGTTTAAAGTCGAAAAGGGACAGCGCGGGTTACACGCAGTGAAAGTTGAGCCGTTAGAAATCGCTGAATAATCTATCAATGTCTTGGTTTAGCCGCTGCAAAGGTGGCTGATGAGATGTCACCATTGGTGACAAGTTGACGTAGGTATTGTTCAAAAGTCCACATATTTTGCTGCTGACCGGTTTGCATTAATGAATAAAGTTGTGCAAATTTACCGGTGCGAATGGAGTGTTCAATGGCTGGTGTGCTATTGAGCAACTCAATCACTGCGATGCGTTGTGCATGGTTAGTTTTCACCAGACGTTGAGCAATAATAAGTCTTAGTGTTTGTGCTAATGATTCACGCACTAATGTTTGTTCATGATCATCAAATAAATGCAAAATTCGAGTCACCGCTTGATCGGCTGTGTGCGTATGTAATGTTGTGATAACTAAGTGTCCTGTCTGTGCTGCGGTTAATGCTAAACGCATGGTGGTCAAATCGCGAATTTCACCAATAACAATCACATCCGGATCGGCGCGCAGCAAACCACGCAAGGCTTGTGAAAAATCATTAAAATGAATGCCGAACTCACATTGTTGGATCAATCCTTGAGAGCTGGTGAGTTGAATTTCAATAGGATCTTCCAACGTAATTAGATGCAGGGCTTGCCGTTGAAGTAATTCATTGATCAAAGCAGCCAATGTGTGTGTTTTACCACTGCCCGTTGGGCCAGTTACCACAATGAGTCCAGTCCACGGGGGCGTGAGTAAATCCCAAAAATTAGGTAGGCGTAAGGTGGTAAAATCAGGCATGGTATTGGGTAAACGACGCAATGTAAAACTCACGCCTTGCTGTTGTAAGAAACCATACACTCGATAACGCCGATGATGCGGATCTGTCCAAGCACAATCAATGCCTTGTTGTTGTCGCAGTTGGGTTTGTTGATTGTCAGTGAGTAATTGTTTCAGTATGCTTGCCATCATGGTGTACGTTAAAGGTATGTCGGATAAAGCCTTTAATTGACCGGCGTGTCGATATTGTACCGGCAAGCCGGTCGCTAAAAAAATATCCGAAGCTTGTCGTTGATCGGCAATCGATAAATAATCTAGCAATGAAGAGTGTGGTGGCATGACCCATGTAATCCAACAAAATTTAACCCGTATCCTAGATCATATAGATATTCTGTCACAACAGTATCAAAGACCGAAAAATGCCGTGCAACTGTTGGCGGTGAGCAAGACACGAACCGATGATGAAATCCGTGCTGCACACGCTGCTGGGCAACATCATTTTGGTGAGAATTATGCGCAAGAATTGGTTGGAAAAGCACAGCGGTTAGCCGATTTGTCGATTGTTTGGCACTTCATCGGGCCGCTGCAAACTAATAAATGTCGACTGATTGCCGAACACGGCAGCTGGGTGCACAGCGTTTGGCGAGAAAAAGAAATGCGATTGCTCAATCAACAGCGTCCTTCTCATTTACCACCGCTGAATGTTTGTTTACAAATTAATATTGATGAGGAAGCAACCAAGTCTGGTCTTTTATTGTCACAAGTGGCATCGCTGTGTGAACAAAGCCAAGTGTTCCCTCAATTAAAATTGCGCGGATTTATGATCATTCCGCAACCGGTGGTTGCTTTAGATAATCAACAAAACAATCCATTTCATCGATTGCATGAGCATTATTTGCAATTACGATCCCAAGGATTTGCTTTGGATACATTGTCGATGGGAATGTCTGATGATTACCCGCTAGCCATCGCAGAAGGAGCCACTATAATAAGGCTAGGTAGAGCAATTTTTGGAACACGTTTGGCGAAGGGGAGTGTCAGTGAAGTATAAAAAATTAGGTTTTATTGGCGGCGGCCATATGGCGCGTAGCATTATCAGTGGTTTAGTTAAAGATAATTATCCTTGTGAATTAATCTACGTGAGCGATCCCAGTCAAAATAAATTAAACGCATTGCAACAACAGTTTTCCATACAAGTGCAGACAGACAATCAAGCGGTTGCTGAACAAGCTGAGGTCTTAGTCTTTGCAATCAAGCCACAACAAATCATGGATGTATTAAATGAATTATCAACGATTGTGCAACAGCGGCAACCGTTGGTGATTAGTATTGCCGCAGGAATTAATACAGCGGCTATCCAACATTATTTAGGCAAGCAGCTACCCATTGTCAGATGTATGCCAAACACGCCAGCTTTAATGGGTGCCGGCATTACTGGGTTGTTTGCAACCGAATTGGTGATTTCATCACACAAAGCGTTGGCTGAATCGATCATGCGTGCGGTGGGAGTGACTTTATGGGTGAAAAATGAAGCGGATATTGATACGATCACAGCAATTTCAGGCAGTGGTCCGGCTTATTTCTTTTATATTTTTGAAGCTCTGGAAGCCGCTGGGGTTCAATTGGGATTCAGTCAGGCGGATGCTAGATTGTTGGTTTTACAAACGGCGCTGGGCGCCGCACAATTAGCCATGCTAAGTGATAACGATGTAGCACAATTGCGTGCGCAGGTAACATCACCTGGCGGTACGACTGAACAAGCACTGGCTTGGCTGCAATCACGTAATGTGGATACAATTTTGCAAGAAGCGGTGTTTGTTGCTAAAAAACGTGCGGAAGAATTAAGTCAACTGTTAGATTAGAGGTGTACATGCAAGCATTAGTCGATGGGTTTCAATTACTCGTTAAATTAGTCTTCGAAATTTTTGTGTTGGTGATTTTCATTCGAGTTGCTGTGCAATGGCATCGTTTCAATGCGACAAATCCAATCATTCAATTTATAGCCAAGATCACCAACCCATTGATCAACCCGGTACAAAAAATAATTCCTAAGATAGGCCAATTGGATGTGGCTGCATTGTTGATAGCTTATTTGCTGGTATTTATTAAAGTGACGATTTTGTTATCGTTGACCAGCGGGACTTTATTTTTGAACTTACAAACATTACTTTATGCCGTGGTCGATTTCGTCGATCAGTTAATTAATTTATTTTTCTTTAGTATTATTATTTATGTGATATTAGGTTGGATCAATCAACGAGGCAGCGCTTTGTATGAAGTACTAGTGATGATTGTTGATCCAGTTTTAAATCCTCTTCGCGGTATGGTCCCACCGGTGGGCGGTTTTGACATCTCACCCATTATTGCCTTGATTGGGTTGAAATTAATTTCTGTCATATTTTCAAGCGCAATGCTTTATTATTTAATTCCGATGGTATAGAGGTGTATAGAATGAAAAACTTGTTAAAAGTTGGGATTGCCAGTGTGGCCTTGTTGAGTCAAAGTATGTTGTGGGCACAGATGGAAACTTTTTATTGTCCTACCGGTGGGCAGTATGCGAATAAAGGTATGAGTGAAGCGCAAGTCATTGCCGCATGTGGGGAGCCTGACGCGAAACAATTATTGGATGAGCCGGCAATGCAGCAAGAAAAAGTTGAAGAAATTATTTATGCTCTGCCGATTGAAAATCTTTACGAATACAATCGCATTATGAATCCAAAACGTGGTGGTGGTGGCTACATCCCAATTTCTTTTACCATTCTCAAAAACAAAGTGGTGAGCATCGAAGTCGATGATGATGAAGTGGAAAGCACCTCTCTATGTCAACGACGAGGTGTGCAAGTCAAAATAGGTGACACGCGCCGCAGAGTGATCAGTTTGTGTGGCAATCCAAGTTTTACTAATAAGACCACGCGCAGTATTCCATTGGGCGATGGTAATGTTCCTGTGAGTATTTGGACATATGATTTTGGTCCGTATCAGCCAAAAGCCTACATGCGTTTTATTGGTGAGAAATTAGATTCTATTGTTGAACGTTAAACTTAAAAAAGGTACCTGAAATGACGCAAGCCATTGACGATTTAACCGTTGATTATGAAGAAGCTGGACTGCTTGTTACCAAACAATTGGATAAAGTGGTACTTTCCAAGGGTGCATGGACCACAGTTATCTATCAATATCAGGAATGGGATAATGCTAAACAAAGCTATGGCGCGGATAAGTTCACCATTCGACGCTATCAAAAGCGAGGTGGCGTTTACCAACAACGATCCAAATTTAATATTTCCAGTATTGATCAAGCTAAAAAAATCATTGAGGCTTTGCAACAATGGATTGAGATCGATCATTAATTAAAACGTAACGATTCACCATCGTTTAGCTTTGCGCTGAACGATGGTGAATCGTTATTCATATTATTAATAACGATAATGTTCCGGTTTGTACGGACCCTCAGTAGAAACGCCAATGTAATTAGCTTGCTCAGGAGTAAGTTCCGTCAATTTCGCTCCCACTTTTTCTAAATGTAAACGTGCAACGTGTTCATCCAATTTTTTAGGTAATACGTAAACTTTATTATCGTATTGCTGATGATTTTGCCACAATTCAACTTGAGCCAATACTTGATTGGTAAATGAATTGGACATGACAAAACTGGGGTGGCCAGTTGCACAGCCTAAATTCACCAACCGTCCTTGGGCCAACACAATCAAGCGATTACCATTGGGTAAAATGACATGATCCACTTGAGGTTTGATGTTTTCCCAGGGATATTGTTGCAGTGAAACAACATCAATTTCATTATCAAAATGACCGATGTTGGAAATGATGGTTTGATTTTTCATTTGTAACATGTGCTCGTGGGTGATCACATGGTAATTACCGGTAGCTGTGACAAAAATATCTGCTTGCGAGGCTGCATCTTCCATGGTGACCACACGATACCCTTCCATTGCGGCTTGCAGTGCGCAAATGGGATCAACTTCGGTGACCCAAATGGTTGCTCCCAATCCACGTAATGCTTGTACACACCCTTTACCAACCTCACCGTAGCCCAATACCACTGCGATTTTGCCGGCGATCATCACATCCGTTGCACGCTTAATGCCATCGACCAAAGATTCACGACAGCCGTATAAATTATCAAATTTTGATTTGGTTACCGAATCATTCACGTTAAATGCGGGCACTTTTAATTGACCTTGTTTGGCCATTTCATATAAGCGATGCACACCGGTGGTGGTTTCTTCCGACAATCCTTTGACGTTGGCTAAGATATTGGGGTATTTATCATGCATGAGTTGAGTTAAATCACCCCCATCATCCAATAACATGTTGGGTTGCCAATCGTCTACGCCTTGAATGGTTTGCTCGATGCACCACCAGTATTCTTCTTCGGTTTCACCTTTCCAGGCAAAGATTGGAATATCGCGGGCGGCCATAGCGGCAGCAGCGTGATCTTGAGTGGAAAAAATATTACAAGAAGCCCAGCGAATTTCAGCACCTAATTCAATTAATGTTTCCATTAATACAGCGGTTTGGATGGTCATGTGTAGACAGCCAGCGATTTTGGCCCCTTTGAGTGGTTGTTGGTCTTGATATTGTTTGCGTAAAGCCATTAATCCGGGCATTTCTGTTTCGGCAATGGCAATTTCTTTACGTCCCCACTCAGCCAGTTGAATGTCGGCTATTTTATAATCTGATGTTTGGGTGGTCACAGTTTCAATCCTCATAATGATCACTTTAAGATGGATGGTTGTTGTTCGATAGGAGCGCTAAGAATAACCAAGTTGCTAGGAGGATGCAAACGCGCTATATCCATTTTAAAATACCACCTGAGACAACAAGGAGTAGGGGGTATCTTTGAAGGTATGTAAACGATTAAACCTTCTGAATAACGTTGACAGGAACAACCTCGGGGATATAAAACTCTCCAACATGCCATTGAATTTCCAGGCGTCGATTCATTTGACTGCCAAATACGCTGGCATTACTAGCGATGTCAAAACGTTCACCATATCCTGTGGCGTGTAAAGTTTCCAAGGGAATACCATTGGCCCATAGAAAGGTCATCATAGTTTGTGCACGGTTTTGGGATATCCGGCGTTTGAAACGCTTGGAGCCTACTTCATCAGTAAAGACGGCAATTTGTAATTGGACAAAATTTTAAGTAGTATGGGAGTTGGAAAATTTACTTACGGTGTAGATGAAGATCAAGGCGCTTCTTTAATAGACGAAATACAAGATTATAAATATGGTGAGTCTTACCCTGGAGAAACAATATCTGGAGGAAAAGATAAATATGGCGCAGTAATTGGTCCTATACCAAAACCAGACAGACCTCCAATGTCAATGGAAGAAACTATAGAAGCTTTAGAAGATAGATGGGATATGGCTATTGAAGAAGGTTATGAACCAGGTAAAGGTGGAGAATTTGATTACCTTGGTATTTACAAAAAAGAAGATATTAGAAGAAGAATTGAATTAGGGTTTGATCAAGCTAAAGCTTCAAGCAATTCTAATAAAATAATGGCAGCACAAGGTGGTATTATGAACAGAGCTGGATATGCGTTAGGCGACACTGCAAGCGAGAACGCTATGCAAGCAGCGGGCATCGAGGGGCTACCTATTAGACAAAACCCTAAAGGTGTAAAAGAACTAGATTTAAGAGATAATGGTGGATTTATACCGCCAGTTGGTATAAAAGAAAAAGAAGATGATATCCCAGCGATGTTATCTAATAACGAATTCGTATTTACAGCAGATGCTGTACGAGGCATGGGAGACGGAGACGTTGAACTAGGCGCTCAAAGGATGTACGATCAAATGAAAATGTTAGAAAAAGGTGGAAGAGTATAATGGCAGAAGTCCAAACAGTTAGACAAGCACCAGCAGAATTTATTGAAGCAGCAGGTAAGACGTATTTAGATGATCTTACAAAAGCAATAGGTGGTTTTAAAGAACAAGATTTATCACAAATTATGGGTAAGCAATTTGTTGCTGGACCTGGATCATTAACAACATTAGCAGAAAGTTTAGCTACAGCAGATAAAGGTCTTGGTAGCTTTATGCCTTTTTTAGAACAAGCTCAAGGCATGACAGGGACTGATGTATACAAAGATTATATGTCACCATATCAACAAGATGTTATTAAAACAACACTAGATGAATATGATATACAGGCACAAAAAGGTTTACCAGGATTAGCAGCTCAAGCTATCGGCGCTGGAGCTTTTGGTGGTGGTAGAGAAGGTGTACAAAGAGCTGAGTATCAAGCAGCATCAGATAGAAATAGAGCTGCGTTACAAGCTCAATTATTAGGTCAAGGTTTTTCACAAGCACAAAATTTAGCGCAACAAGATTTCCAAAGAAATTTAACTTTAGCGCAACAAAGCCCTGCGTTAGTAGGTCAACAAATTGGTGCATTAACAACATTAGGTGGTCAACAACAAGCAAGACAGCAACAACAACTATCAGCGCAACAACAGTTAGCACAAAGACAAGCTTTCCAACCTTTGGAAGCTGCTGAAAGATTAGGTGGTGGTGTTACACAATTAATTGCAGGATATCCTGGTGCAGAAAAAACTATGACATCTCCTTCACCTAGTGCATTACAAACAGGTTTAAGTACAGGTGCTACATTAGCTGGTATCTACAGATTGATACAAGGATAATATGAGTAGAATATTAAAAAGACCAATGTTTAGAAAAGGTGGAGAAGTTATGGAAGGTATCATGACGGGTATCACACCTAGAAAAATGTATGACGAAGGATCACTTAATAAAGCAGATCAAGGCGTAGTAGATAATGTAAGACGTAAAATGAATTTGATTGATACTATTTCAGGTTCAGGATCTAGTCCATTAGGAGATCCTTTAACACAATTTTTGTTATCAACTGGTCAAAATTTAATAGGTGGTAGTGCAGCAGGTGGTACTAAATTACAAGAGATTGTAGGTGCTACTAAAGATCCATTAAATAGAGCAATTAAAGCTCAACAATTAAAAGATTTAAGTAAAAGAAAATTAGCTACATCTTTAGTATCTAAACTAGGTACAGGTGACTTTGAAACAGCGTTTAAAAATTATGGTCAATACATGAGAAATCCGAAAACACAAAAACCATATACTAAAGATGAGTTTAGACCTGTGTTTGGAAACTTACAGATGTATAGAAAACCAATGAACCCTGACGAAAGAGCACAAAAAGAAACAGATGCTAGAAAAGATGTTCTTGCAAAGAAAAAGAATATGTTACAACAGCAAGAATATAATACTTTACAAATATCCGGTATTGAACAAGCAGAAAAGAAAATATTAGATAACGATGCATTATACAAAAGTATGGATACAAGTAATCCTTATATTCCAAGAGACGATTATGAAGAAGCTACATCAGCTACAGCAAAAGACTCTGAAGGTAAAGAAGTAAAAATTAGAGTTTTTGTACCAGACGACAAAGATGATTTTGAACCTAATAAACGATATTTTTTAATTGATGAAGGTATATTCGTTAGATATGATTCAGCAAACAACAAGTTAGTTGAACAGCCCGGAATCTAGAAAGGAGTTTAATGGTCGATAAACTTAATCTTCCAGAAGGTTACACTTTAATAGACGACACTGAAGAAGAACTTTTAGAAGAAGAAATAGTAGAAGAAGTTCCAAAAGATAAAGATGTTCAATTAGAAGAAGTATCAGAAGAAGAACCTGTTGGTTTAAATAAATTAAAAGAAAAAGGTATATTATCACAAGACAATGTTACTGGTACTCTTACAGAGGAAACAATAAGAAGTATTAGTAAAATCTACGATAAGACACAAGGTAAAGAAGTAGAAGAAGATGCATCTCTTGTGGAGTCTTTAACTGGTGCAGGTATTAGTGCCGGTATAAAAATACCTAAAGGTTTAGTTACATTTGGAACTTTGCTTTACGATGTGTTTCAAGAAGAAGGTATACCAATTGATGAAACACTAACAGGTAAATTTAATGAAGCTTTTGAACAAACAACTTTAGGTAAAATAGAAAATGCTGCTGAAGATGTAGCTAGAGAAACAGCTGCAGGTAAAATTACAGAAGCCATTGGTCAA
>WLWR01000031.1 GCA_012103495.1 Legionellales bacterium | reverse complement strand
ATAGAGCCGAAAGATGTGAGGAAAAAAAGAGTTCTAGGAGGAATGGCGAAGTGCCATGTTGCCGCGTGCGTGGTCGCAACTCCACATGATCCTTCCCAGAGAACACCACACCACCCAACCGATCACCATTCGCTATAGCCGCCCAACCTAACAAAGCCGCAACTTTGGCGGCAATCACTGATTTGAACGTCACCCGCGTGCCAAAAAACATTGCCGGTCGAAAATCAACAAGCAACAGCACCGGTCGTTCGCGTTCTTCATGATACAGTTTGATATGCGGTTTATTAGTGCGTGCGGTCACACGCCAATCCATGGTACGAATATCGTCTCCAGCTTGATAAGCACGGACTTCATCAAACTCCATGCCTCGTCCGCGCAGACTGGATAAATGCCCTCCCAACAATTGACTGCGCACTCTTTTATGCGCGCGTAAATCAATTAACTGTGCGGCAAAGCGCAATTGAATTAATTGCGTTAATGACACAGTGATCGCCGTTGCTTGATTTTGCATAAACGTTGCTCACACCTCTCTTCAAGGAACCGCCACTTGTTGTAGGATTTCATCGATCACTTGATCAGTCGTCACCCCCTCGGCTTCGGCTTCAAAGGTTAACAACAATCGATGGCGCAACACATCATACGCCACCGCATGAATATTATCCGGAGCCACATAATCTTGGCCAGCCAACCAAGCGTGCGCTTTGGCACAACGATCCAAAGCAATGGTGGCACGTGGACTAGCGCCATAACGCAACCATTTTGCCAGAGCTTGGCCATAGCTTTGAACATTGCGAGTGGCAATAATCAATTGAATCAAATATTCTTGCAGTTCCTGGCTAATATGCACATCTAACACTTGCTGACGAACATCAAAAATAGTCTGCTGATCAACCTGTATAATTGATGATTTATCCATCTGCACAGAGCCTTGTTTGGCTTCAGCATTGGCCAATGCCAAGATTTGTCGTTCAGCTTCTTTGGCGGGATAATCAATTTTGACATACATCAAAAATCGATCCAACTGTGCTTCCGGTAAAGGATAAGTCCCCTCTTGTTCAATAGGATTTTGGGTTGCCATCACCAAAAACAATTGCGGCAATTGATAGGTTTGTTGCCCAATGGTAATTTGCCGTTCAGCCATAGCTTCCAACAGTGCCGACTGTACTTTAGCAGGTGCGCGATTGATTTCGTCAGCCAACAATAGATTATGAAACAGCGGCCCTTGTTGAAAATTAAATGTGCCGGTCTCTGGTCGATACACATCAGTCCCGGTTAAATCACCGGGCAATAAATCTGGCGTGAATTGGATGCGATGAAAATCACCCTCGATGCAAGTGGCCAATTCTTTAATGGCTTTGGTTTTTGCCAACCCAGGCGCCCCTTCCACCAACAAATGTCCATCGGCCAGTAAGGCAATCAATAATCGTTCCATAAGTACACGCTGGCCGACAATCCGTTGATTTAAATGTTCACTTAATTGTTGCAGCACGGTCGTCATACTATTCCTCTTGTTATTAAATTCCGTTACAATCGGCGCTTATTTTAATCACATATTGTTCGAGATGAAACAGCAATTACAAGCCTTATTGCAGCAGTCGATTCATGCTTTGATCGAGCAGGGGCAATTACCCAGTGACTTAACCATTGATCCGCAAGTCGAACGCGCTCGTCAACAACAACATGGTGATTTTGCCAGCAACGTGGCTTTGGTATTGGCCAAAACCGTGCAACGCAATCCCCGTGAGTTAGCACAATTGATCATTGATCAATTGCCAACCGCACCTCAAGTCACTCAAGTTACTTTGGCAGGACCGGGATTTATTAATTTTACACTCAGCAATGCCACCAAATATGACGTGATCCAGCAAGTGTTAACTCAGCCAAACTATGGCCAAGCGACCATCGGCCAAGACAAACGTGTTTTGTTGGAATACGTGTCCGCCAATCCAACCGGTCCTCTGCACGTCGGTCACGGCCGCAGCGCCGCCTACGGCGCCAGCCTGGCTAATTTGTTGCAAGCGGCAGGTTATCAGGTGGAACGTGAATATTATGTCAACGATGCTGGACGCCAAATGCAGATTTTAGCGGTGAGCATTTGGTTGCGTTATTTGGCATTGCTGGGAGAGGACATTACATTTCCCAATCGTGGTTATCGTGGCAATTATGTGGTTGATATTGCTCAACAATTAATCGATCAATATCAACAACGTTTTCACTGCGCCACACAAACAGTCTTAGCAGGTTTACCAACCGATGGTGAGGGTGAAGCGGCTGAGGCACACATCGATGCCTTAATTGAGCACGCCAGGCAACAATTGGGGGATGCACATTATCACCTTATTTTTCAAGCAGGATTAAATACTCTTTGCGAAGACATTCGTGAAGATTTAGCTGAGTTTGGGGTGGTGTACGATACTTGGTTTCACGAACAAACTCTGATCGATGCGGATCAGGTCACTCAAGCCATTGATCAGTTGATTGCCACTGATCACACCTATCGTAAAGATGGCGCATTGTGGTTTAACGCTACCACGTTTGGCGATGAAAAAGATCGTGTGTTAATTCGTGCCAATGGGCAAACCACTTATTTTGCTAGCGATGTAGCGTATCATTGGCATAAATTACAACGTCACTACGACTTAATCATTGATATTTTTGGCGCTGATCACCACGGTTATGTGCCACGCTTGCAAGCAGTAATGAATGCCCTACAAGCACCAGTCAACATTTTGACAGTGAAGCTGGTGCAATTTGCCATTTTGTATCGCGGTCAGCAAAAAGTATCCATGTCCACTCGCAGCGGTGAATTTGTCACTTTGCGGCAATTGCGGCAAGAAGTTGGCAGTGATGCCGCACGCTTTTTTTATGTCATGCGCAAAGCAGAACAACACATGGATTTTGATTTAGAATTGGCAAAATCACAATCAAATGACAATCCCATGTATTACATACAATACGCTCATGCACGTATTTGCAGTGTGTTTCGACAATTGGCAGCCCAACAACTTAGCTGGAATCGCTCGGAGGGGTTTGAATATCTTAGCCAATTAACCACTGAACATGAAGCGACATTAATCCAACACTTGGCACGCTACCCTGAAGTCATTGTTACCGCCAGTGAACAACTTGAACCACATCAAGTTGCTCATTTTTTGCGAGACTGTGCTCAAGCATTTCACACATATTACAATGCCGAACAATTTATTACCTCGGATGTGACACTACGCAACGCCCGCTTAAATTTAATTGCCGCGGTGAAACAGGTGCTGGCGCACGGGTTACAATTATTAGGCGTTCATGCCCCTGAACAGATGTAGTAATGAGTAAGAAAAAACACACCACCAGAAAAAAATCCTCTCCCAAAAGCTCATCCGGCTACGGCAGCCTGTGGGTAATTGTACTTTTTTTCATTTTATTATTAGCCGCTATTCTTTATTATCTATCCGACTACACCGACTTTGACGCCATCAAACGTGATTTAGCGCAAACGCGTGATTTAACTTCTGAGCAAACATCATCAACGACTCACGACACCACACGTTTTGAATTTTATCAATTACTACCAGAAATGAAAGTCTCTACCGGTGTTAAACCACAACAACAAGAATCGACTTCAACATCAACCGTTCCAAGCGCACCACCTCCCAAAATTGAATATTTATTGCAAGTAGCCTCTTTTCGTCACTTGGCAGAAGCTGACAGTTTAAAAGCTCAATTAATATTATTGGGTTTTGATGTGGCCATTAGTACCAGTCAACAACAAGACATCACTTGGTATCGTGTTCGCTTAGGTCCCTTCGCCACCCGTCCCCAGGCCGAGGATATGCGCAAAGCACTGCGCAAACATCAATACGACAGTTTATTGCAAACACGTAAACAAGCGACTGGATAAACGGTTGGTAATGATGTTTAGATGATATTTTAAGCCTGTATTGAAATGAAATATGACTTAATTTATTTTCATTTGCAGACCCATTCCCGCATAAATTACACTACCAAACTTAAATTAAACCCACTCATTAAATCAAGTAGGATCAACACCATGTTTTATTCCCAAATCCTAGCCAAAATATGCTTGCTCGCTCTAATAAGCTGTCTTACACTGAGCGCTTGTGGTTTCAAAGGCACTTTGTATTTGCCTGAAGAAGAAAATAATCAAGTAACGAAATAAGCTATGGATCATTTTAATTATCAAGATGGGCGATTGTATGCCGAAGACGTTTCATTAGAAGATTTAGCTCAAACTTATGGAACACCTTGCTACGTTTATTCAAAAGCCACGTTAACTCGTCATTGGCAAGTATTTGATCAAGCCTTTGGCGATCAGCCTCATTTGATCTGCTATGCGGTGAAAGCCAATGCTAATTTAGCCATCCTCGATTTATTTGCGCGCATGGGTTCGGGATTTGATGTGGTTTCCATCGGCGAATTGGAACGTGTGTTAGCTGCGGGTGGGGATCCAAATAAAATTGTCTTTTCCGGGGTTGGCAAATTGGATCATGAAATTCGGCGCGCCTTGGAAATCGGTATCCACTGTTTTAACGTCGAATCAATGGCTGAACTAGGCCGTTTAAACCACATTGCACATGAAATGGAGTGTGTTGCGCCAATATCCTTACGCATCAACCCCGATATCGATCCACAAACCCATCCTTATATTTCAACTGGCTTAAAAGAAAATAAATTTGGCATTGAATTTGCCAATGCCAAAGCATTGTATTTGCAAGCACGCGGCATGTCTCATATTAAGGTGAAAGGCATCGATTGCCACATTGGTTCCCAATTAACAGAGTTGCGTCCATTCTTAACAGCTATGGATCGTTTGTTAAAATTGGTAGATGAATTGGTCGAGCACAACATTCATTTAGAGCATATCGATTTGGGTGGTGGATTGGGTGTGCGTTATCAGGATGAAGAACCGCCACATCCAAGTGAACATGCAAAAGCCATCATTGATCGTTTGAAAGATTATTCCTTACAAGTGATTTTAGAACCGGGCCGCGCCATTGCCGCCAACGCAGGCCTCTTAATGACTCGAGTGGAATATTTGAAACACACACCTTATAAACATTTTGCCATCGTCGATGCCGCTATGAATGATTTGATTCGGCCTGCTTTGTACGGCGCTTGGCAAGCGATTATTCCAGTTGTTCCACACGAGGATGGTTTGGCTGGGGAATACGATATTGTAGGACCGGTATGTGAAACCGGTGATTTTCTGGGAAAAAAACGGCATTTAAATTTACTGGAGCACGATTTGTTAGCCATTCGCGGCGCAGGAGCCTATAGCTTTGTTATGAGTTCTAATTACAATTCACGCCCCAAACCTCCTGAAATTATGGTCGATGGCGATCAAAGCTACTTAATTCGGCCACGAGAATCGGTAATGGATTTATTTGCTCATGAAAAAATGTTGCCAACCTCAAACGAATAGGATCGATAGAGCACTTGAACTCAATGGCAAACTGTTCCATGATCTTGCCAAATTTCACAGGCAGTGATGCAATGACTTCATTACAATTTACCAAAATGCATGGCTTGGGCAACGATTTCATGGTAATCGATGCAACTCGTCAACCAGTGACCTTAGCCACCAAACAGATCCGCGCGTTGGCCAATCGCCACCGAGGAATTGGCTTTGATCAATGTTTATTGTTGTATCCCAGCGATGACCCATCCATTGACTTTCAATATCGAATTTTTAATGCCGACGGTGGTGAAGTGGAACAATGCGGCAATGGGGCGCGTTGTTTAGGCCGCTTTGTCGCCGAGCAACAATTAACAACCAAACCCTATGTGACCGTTGCCACTTGCAATCGCCGGATGCAAATTCAAGTCAGTGCTCACGGTAACATCGAAGTCGATATGGGGAAACCACACTTTGATCCAGCAGAGGTTCCATTTTTAGCCAAGGATCAAACAGCGCCTTATCATTTGGATTTAGGTGGTGAAACATTTGAATTTTATGTCGTCAATGTTGGCAACCCACACATGATCATTTGCGTAGACGATTGGCAAACCGGATTGATCAGTGGGTTTGGTCTGCAATTAACTCAGCATGAGCGTTTTCCAGAAGGTGTGAATGTCAATTTTATGCAATTGATTGATGATCAACATATAAAATTACGTGTGGTTGAGCGGGGCACCGGCGAAACCGAAGCCTGTGGCAGTGGCGCTTGCGCTTCTGCGGTGATTGCACAACAATACTTCGGTGCGGCGGCGCGTATTCAAGTGGAATTGCTGGGAGGAATGGTCACCATTCATCGCACCAATGAACAATCTAACATTGTGATGGCCGGGCCAGCGCAAACGGTATATCACGGAACTGTGGAGTTATCCTAATGAACAAAACCATTCGCATTTTCTTTACTTGGGGTGGTTTGCTTTGTGTCGGATTGGTGTTAATCTTATTTTTTACATACATAACACAACGAACCATGATTTACTTCCCAGAACCCCTCATTGAAAATAACCCAGCGACTTGGGATGCCCCGACCCTGCAAGTGGTGCAATACCCATCCAGTGATGATTTGACCATTAATAGTTGGTATCAACCGGCGCAAGCAGAATTGCCGACCATTGTATTTTTTCACGGCAATGCCGGACACATTGGGGGACGCGTTCCGAAATTAAAAGGGTTGATCAACGCAGGCTATGGTGTGTTGTTGGCGGGTTATCGCGGTTACGATGGCAATGACGGAAACCCAACGGAAACAGGCTTGTATGAAGATGGACGTGCTGCATTTACTTTTTTACAGAATCAAGGTGTCGATGCGAATCAAATCATTTTATTTGGTGAATCGTTAGGAACCGGTGTTTCTGTTCAATTAGCAACAGAATACCCTGTGCGTGGCATTATTTTGCAATCTCCATTCACCTCATTAGTTGCCGTAGGAAAACTGCACTATCCCTATTTACCGGTCACTCAATTATTACAAGATCGTTACGATTCACTTAGCAAAATCACCGACGTTCGTTCACCGTTATTAATTTTGCATGGTAAACGCGATGATATTGTTCCATTTAGTCAAGGCCAGGAATTGTTTGCCGCTGCGGCACAACCGAAACAATTTCTTGAATACGAAACCGTCATGCACAATGACTTTCCAGATTTCACCACAGAAATTGTTGAATTCATTAATAGCCTGTCATCGTAAACATCTCCCCTATCAACGGACGATTTGATAAGATATTTCCCGACAAAGTGAATGGGTATATGATTTCCCTTGCGCTTATGTCAAAATGCTGCGCGATGTTTATAACCCAGTTGGATGACTCATGCCGCATATCCTTGATCAAATTATTCAACATAAGCGACAACAAGTAGCACAGCAACAGCGACAAATCAGTCAGGCAACCTTGCTGCATGAATGCCAAACATTACCATCGCCACGTGATTTTGTTCAAGCATTGCAACAGCAATACCGCCAACAACAAACAGCGGTGATTGCTGAAATAAAGCGTGCTTCTCCCAGCCAAGGCATCATTCGTGATCCTTTTGATCCAGTGGCAATTGCACAAAGCTATCAACAAGGCGGAGCAACTTGTTTATCGGTCTTGACCGATGAAAAATTTTTTCATGGTGAAACTAAACATTTGCAAATGGCACATGCGGCCTGTGAACTGCCTATTTTGCGTAAAGATTTCATCATTGATCCGTATCAAGTGTATCAAACACGCGCCATGGGAGCTGACGCGATTTTACTCATTGTAGCTGCTCTGAGTGATAGCCAATTACTTGATTTATCCCAATTAGCACTGCAGTTGAATCTGGCAGTGCTGGTAGAAAGTCATGACTTAACCGAATTGCAACGCGCACTGCAATTACCAACGCCATTGATGGGGATTAATAATCGAAATTTACAAACGTTCCATACCGATTTGAATACCACACTTCATTTAGCACAACACATCCCTGCCGATCGATTGATCATTAGTGAAAGTGGGATTCATCAACCCAAAGACATCACTCAACTACAGCAGCATGGTGTGTACACTTATTTAATTGGAGAATCCTTGATGCGTGCCACAGACCCAGGCGCTGCACTTCAAGGATTGATTGGCTTACAATAAAATCGCAACCAAAAATAGCCTAAAATCCCAGCCAGTAAGGAAGCAATCATCACACTGATTTTAGCGATGGCCAACAACGAAGCTTCCTCTGGTGAGGTAAAGCTCAATCCAGCGATAAAAATTGACATGGTAAATCCCATGCCACATAAAAAACTCACACCAATCACATGCCTCAGCGTCATCCCTCCGGGCAAATGTCCCAGCCCAAGTTTTAATGCCAACCAGGTAAACCCAGCAACCCCTAAAAATTTACCCAATACGAGAGAAGTAATAATACTCAAACCCAGCGACTGACTAAAAACCGTCATGATCACCTGATTATCGAGGATCACCCCAGCATTCACCAAAGCAAACAAGGGCAAAACGAACAACGCCACCGGTTTTTCCATCGCCGTTGCCCAGCGCTGCAATGGCGTTGAAGCATGGCGAGTCACTAATTCTACTTCTTGCAGAATTTCATGCTGCATTTCATCTTCTAACACCATCTTATTATAGTATTGATGTTTTTCTTCAAATCGAGTTAACAAACTACGCACCTTATCCACAAAAATACGCGGCCCCGTTTTCGGCCTGGCTGGAATGGTAAATGCCACTAACACACCCGCAATCGACGCATGTAAGCCAGCACTTTCAATCATGTACCAAATGACAATACCAATAAATAAATAAATGAAGGCATTGCGGACCCCACTGAAATTGATAAAAATTAATACCAACCACAAACTAAGCCCCGTGATTAAATACACCCATTCAATGACCGGTGTATAAAAGAAAGCAATCACCATCACCGCACCGATGTCGTCAACCACCGCCATGGTTGCAAAGAATGTCATCAAAATGCGCGGGATCCGCTTGCGTAGCAATAGTAAAATACCTAAAGCAAAAGCGGTATCCGTGGCAATGGGGATTCCCCAAGCCGAAGCGTAGGATTGATCATAATTGAACAATACAAACAAACTAGCAGGCATCAACATGCCACCCAACGCTCCGACAAACACAATGCTGGCACGCTGCGGATTCGCCAATTCCCCCACCATCAATTCACGTTTAATTTCCAATCCCAAAATAAAGAAAAATAAAACCAACAAGCCATCATTAACCAATTGATGCAAGGTAAATGTCAAAATATGAGAATTAAAAACAAACCCTAACGTGAAAGTCACCAGTGCTTGATAATATTGGGTCAAGGGAGAATTGATTAATACCAAAGCCAAAACGGTACAAGCAAACAGCATGATACTGGCGGCCACTTGGTCACGAACAAAATCATCAAAAGGAGATAATATACGTTGTACCCGCCGTTCAAGCGGGGTACTGTAACGATGAACATCAGATTCACCGTCGAGGATAGGAGCAAATGATTTTGGCTGACTCATGCAATACTAGTGATTATTTTGGCAGTCAAGTATAACATGAGATTCATTGATTACTTAAGCAAAATCTTGATGAAAATCCGATAGTTAACGGTTTACTTTTGCCTTAATTTATCCTGCGTGACTATCGATAAATAGGTAATTGAATCATTACGGTTAAGCCGCCGCCGTCATTTTCTTGCAATTGGATAGAACCTCCATGATTCTCAATAATGCGTTTGGCAATGGCAAGTCCCAACCCTGTTCCACCGGGACTTTTTTCCCCCTCAAACAATTGAGTAAACGGTTCTAATAATCTTTTTCGTTGGGATACCGGCACTCCTGGACCATGATCGCTGACCAAAATCTCAATTATGTCATTGGCTAGGCGTGTGGTAACTTGAATCGTGCTTTTTCCTGCATATTTCATTGCATTATCAATCAAATTCATTACAACACGCTGAATAGCAATAGGTTTGGCCATCACACTAAGCAAGTCAGCCGCCAGCTCCATATCAATGGTTTGACCATTACGGCGATAACGTTCTGCTACGGCCTTGATGATTTCATTGATGTTGATTTCACAAGGCGTTTCTTCACTGCCTTCACGCACAAATAATAAAAATTGCTCCAAAATATTATCCATATCTTCAATATCTTGTACCAACTCTGCTTTGGTTTGCGCTAAATTGGTTGACTCAATCATTTCCAAATTCAATCGCATTCGCGCTAATGGGGTACGCAAATCATGTGACACGCCAGCCAACAATAAGGTTCGATTACGCGTGAGCAATTCAATGTCATGATGCATTTTATTAAACGCGCGTGTTAGCAATCGGATTTCGGTAGGACCATGTTCAGATAAAATATCCACTTGTCTGCCTTGTCCGATGCTTTGAGCAGCGTTGGATAATTTTCTTAAGGACCGATTGATTCGTGAAACCAACCAATAACTACCACCCAAGGTAAACAGCAAAGTACAAATCAACCAAATCACCAATTCTTTCGGTAACGTTGAACGTACCCGCGATGCTGAAAATCCAACCCAATAATTGTGATTGGCAACCGGTAAATTCACCCAATACCGATTTTCTTTTCCTGCCTCATAACGAATGTCCAATTGCTCTTGACCCGGAGGCTTAGGTAAATAATTCGCCAGTAAGGTACGAAATTGAGGGTAATCAACCAACCGTGGTAACTGCGAAATCCACTCATGATCACCCGTGACTTTAAAACGCTGCTTGCTGGCCAAATATTTGACAAAAATATATCGCTGACGATCAGGTAACGTCAATAAAGCACTGTGAATACTTTGTAAATTCTCACCTAAGGTCATAATATGCTGTTGTGCACGAGGTTTGATCACCAAATGATGCACCAACATATTCGACAGTAATTGGCTTAACACCAAAATCAGCATAATAACAAAAATAGTACGAGATAATAACGATTGGGGATACAGCGAGGTTATATTCAGCATTATTTTTTACCATCTGGCACAAAGACATAACCCAGTCCCCAAACGGTTTGAATATACCTTGGTTTGGCAGGGTCAGGTTCAACAATCTTGCGCAATCGAGAAATCTGTACATCGATGCTGCGATCAAACACTTCAAAATCACGTCCCTTGGCCAAATTCATTAATTTATCCCGACTGAGTGGCTCGTGCGGATGTTTACACAGCACTTTTAAAATAGCGAACTCTCCCGAGGTTAAAACAATTTCTTGCTCGTGACCAATCAATTGTCTGGTAGCCAAATCCAATTCGAACGCACCCACCGCAATTCGTTGTTGCTCGGCTTCTGGTGCTGAAGGCGCCATCTTAGGTTGACGTCTAAGTAACCTGTGACCTCTTGCCACCAATTCGCGAGGGTTAAAAGGTTTGGGTAAATAATCATCCGCACCCAACTCCAGCCCCATGATACGATCCACATCGTCACCTTTGGCCGATAAAATCAAAATGGGCACCATGTTTTTAGCTTGACGTAACCGTCGACAAATACTCAAACCATCTTCTTCTGGCATCATTAAGTCCAACACAATCATGTCAACATGTTGACGCGCTAGATAACGATCCATTTCTTTACC
>WLWR01000030.1 GCA_012103495.1 Legionellales bacterium | reverse complement strand
GACCAGTGGTCAGTTGAAAATTGTTACTATCAGAAACCGTGGTGTTGGTATTGGTACTGCAAACGTTACTTATACTAGAGTTCCTATCCTAGGTGATGGTCGTGGCGGAGAAGCTACAGTTGTTGTTAACAACGATTCAATCAACGCATCCAATGGCAAATCCACCGTATGAGCGGCAAGTTGTTCACGCAGTTGTGTTAACTCTTGTTGGTTGTGTTGGCGATGTTGATCATCTTCTAAATACTGACGGATGATTGTGGTCAGTGCGGTGGGGTTGGCCTCGTGTTGAAACAATTCAGGAGCGATGGCTTTGCCAGCAACAATGTTGCACAAACCCAAGTGTTGAATGACATCCATATGTTGTTTTAATACTTTGTATTTGACGAACCAATAATTGATCAGGGCACCTTTGTATATGATCACTTGCGGGACGCCCATCAATGCAGTTTCCAAGGTCGCGGTGCCGGATGCAACAATGGCGGCATCGCAACACGCCAATACATCGTACATACGTTCGGGCACTAACTGAATCGGTGGAGCTGATTGAGGCAGTTTGGCTTGAATCATTTGCGGGGTAAACGTGGTGGCTACAGGCATGATAAATTGCAAATCAGGATGGTGTTCGCGCAGCTTGCTGGCACTGTCAATCAAGGTGGGTAATAAATGTTTTAACTCCATGCGTCGACTGCCGGGCAATAGACCAATGGTTTTGCGTTCAGGATGCAAGCCAAAGGAGGAGGCTAATTGTTCGCGCGTGCCGGTAGGTTTGACCTTGGGGACCAATGGATGGCCGACGAACGATACAGGTACTTGCGCTTGCTGATAAATGGCTTTTTCAAACGGTAAAATGACTGCAATGTGATCAACATATTGGCGAATTAATTGCAATCGATACGGTTTCCATGCCCATATTTGTGGACTGATGTAATACAGTACTTTGATATTTAATTGTTTGGCAAAACGTGCCACCTTCAAATTAAATCCAGAGTAATCCACCAAAATTAACAAGTCTGGTTTAGTGGTGCGTAAATGATGAGTCAGAGTACGCCAGGCACGCCGCAGCAATGGTAAATAACGGATTGCTTCGACGATGCCAATAATGCCTTGATTGGCAATGTTCATCAGCAAATCAATTCCGGCTGCTTGCATCTGACCACCGCCCAATCCCGAACACTTTAGCCCCGGCAATCGCTGTTGTAACAGTGGCACCAAATCGGCGATGTATTGATCCGCCGATGCATCGCCGACTGAAAAGACAATGTGGGGTGTGGAATTATTTGATGGCATTTTGTGTCGCTAAATATTGGTGAATGCGTTCGGTAATTTGTGAGGCGGTCACCAGTGCTTGGTAACCGTCTTCACCACTGACCAGCGGTGGTGTGTTGTGAGTGATGCTGTTTACAAACGCTTGGATTTCTAAAAACAAGGCGTCGCTTTGCTCAAAGGTGGATTGCTCACGGGAAATTTCTGGAATGCCAGGAAACATTTCACCTTCGCCGCGACGAAACACAGCGAATTGTTTGTTGTGAAAATCAATTGAAATATACGATTCGGGTTGAAAAATTCTGGTTTTGCGTTCGGTTTTGAAACTGATGCGGCTGGCGGTCACGTTGGCCACGCAATTGTTTTCAAACACAATGCGTGCATTGGCGATGTCTACATAGGAAGTCAAAATGGGTGCACCTTGCGCATCGATGTGTTTGACGGGAGATTGTACGATGCTTTGAATAATATCAATATCGTGAATCATCAGATCCAAAATCACATTGACATCGGTATTGCGTGGATTAAACGGGGCTAAACGTTGCGATTCGATAAACCGTGGCGAATCTAAAAAATCATCCAGCGCCAAGCGTGCGGAATTAAAACGTTCCAAATGCCCAACTTGAAAAATGACCGGTTGTTGTTGTGCCAAGGCAATTAATTGACGCGCTTGTTCCAAAGTTTGGGTGATTGGTTTTTCCACCAAGACATGAACACCGGCGGTCAAGCAATCGTGACTGATTTGATAGTGCAAGGGGGTTGGTGTGACCACGCTTACGGCATCGACTTGGTCGATTAATTCTCGATAGTCAGTGACCAAGGGTACATTGAATTGATCGGCGATGGGTTGTCCCAACTGAGGGTCAATATCACAGACCGCAACCAATTCAGCGTCTGGTAGTTGAGTGTATTTTTCGGCATGGAATTTGCCTAAATAACCCACTCCGATCACGGCACATTTAATTTTTTGCATAATTGAGAGTCAATAAAACGACGAAAAGAGGGCAAAATGATCGCACCTTCATGGCTTGAAAGCAAGTTTCTTAGTAACTTATATGGTCCCCTCGTTTTTCAGTCTTCTGATTGTTGTAAAACTGGGGTCCATCTAAGTTACGTTTCTTGTAAAGAATGTGTTGTTGTTAAACCACAAATGAATCCGCTAATTTCTTCGCCACTGCCTCATTGCGTAAAGTCACGTACGCCGGCAATCCATGACGATAGGGGGGATAGGCTTCACCTTGAATCAAAGGTTGTAAATATTGATAACATACTGAGGTAATGCCAAACCCATCCTCACGAATGTATTCACTGGGTAATGGACGTTCAATATTAGCCACATCGGCGAGTGCGGCTTGACCAATGGACCAACGATACGGCGTTTGACTGTCGCGTACGATGGTTGGCATAACGGCATTGTGTCCGGTTAAGGCCAATTCAACGGCAGCGCGTCCCAAGGCATAGGCTTGGTCGACATCTGTTTGTGATGCAATGTGTCGTGCTGAGCGTTGTAAATAATCGGCGACGGCCCAGTGATATTTATATCCCAGGTGTTGTTTTACCCTTTGAGCAATGGCAGGGGCTACACCGCCTAATTGTTTGTGTCCAAACGCGTCGGTGGTACCGCTGTCGGCTAAAAAATGCCCTTCAGCGGTGCGTGCACCTTCGGCCACCACCATGGTGCAATACCCGTATTGCTTGACCGTTGCATCAACTTTGGCCATCACTTTGTCGGTATCAAAGGGCACTTCCGGAAAAATAATAATGTGTGGTGGATCCCCAGTTTTTTCTGCTGCCAATCCACTGGCGGCGGCGATCCAACCGGTGTGACGCCCCATCACTTCCAAAATAAAGACTTTGGTGGAAGTGCTAGCCATAGAAGCAACGTCAAAACTGGCTTCGCGGGTGGAGACGGCAACGTACTTAGCCACCGAGCCAAATCCAGGACAGTTGTCGGTCAATGGTAAATCATTGTCAACGGTTTTAGGAATGCCAATGCAGGTGATCGGATAGCCCATGGTTTGACTGATTTGCGACACTTTGTGCGCGGTGTCTTGAGAGTCGCCGCCACCATTATAAAAAAAATAACGAATGTCATGTGCGGCAAAAACATCGAGTAAGCGCTGATATTGTTCGCGGTTGTCAGTTAAGCTTTTTAATTTGTAGCGGCAGGAACCAAAGGCACCACCGGGTGTGTGTTTCAACGCTTGAATGGTTGTTATATCTTCTTGATTGGTATCGATCAAATCTTCCGTCAGTGCACCCAAAATACCATTGCGGCCGGCGTATACATGAGCAATGTGATCGGGATGTTCACGTGCGGCTTCAATCAAACCACAGGCGGTGGCATTGATGACGGCGGTCACGCCTCCAGATTGAGCGTAAAAAGCGTTGGCGGCGGTCATGAGTGTAGGCTCCTTGTGTCTATTGTCGGTGTGAACTTATAATGGGCGCAAATTTTATCATGAGTAATCATTCGATGCATATTCACATTCTGGGTATTTGTGGCACATTCATGGCGGGGGTTGCTCAATTGGCCAAACAAGCGGGTCATCGAGTCACCGGAGCGGATGAAGCAGTTTATCCACCGATGAGTGATATCATTGCCGCCAGTGGTATTGACGTGATGCAAGGCTATGATGCGTGCCAATTAATCCCACGACCGGATTGCGTCGTGGTGGGCAATGCGATCACGCGTGGCAATCCTGTATTCGAAGCAGTGTTAAATCAACGCATTCCTTATCAATCGGGTCCCGCGTGGTTGGCGCAGCACATTTTGCAAGATAAATGGGTTTTAGCGGCAACCGGTACCCATGGGAAAACCACACTCAGCAGTATGATGACGTGGATTTTGACAGCCAATGGATACAACCCCGGTTATTTAATTGGTGGTGTGCCAGTCAATTTGAATCAATCGGCCCAATTAACCGATGCACCTTGGTTTGTCATTGAAGGAGATGAATACGATACGGCTTTGTTTGATAAGCGATCTAAATTCATTCACTACCAACCTAAAACGTTGGTTATCAATAATTTAGAATTTGATCATGCCGATATTTTTGCCGATTTAGCGGCGATTCAACAACAGTTTCATCATTTAGTGCGTACCATTGCCAGTCAAGGGTTAATTGTGACGCCGGTCAACGATGTGGCGATTGAACAAGTGTTGGCGCGTGGTTGTTGGACCCCTATCACTACCGTGGGGCTGGGTGAGGGCAATTGGTCGGCGCAATTGGTGCAGGAAGATGGCAGTGCATTTGAAGTATTTTATCAGCAAGCTTATCAGGGTCGAGTGCAGTGGCCATTATTGGGGTTGCATAATGTTTCCAATGCGTTGACGGCGATCGCTGCGTGTCATCATGCTCAAGTGGCGCCGGCGGATAGCATCGCGGCGCTCAATACCTTTCGCGGTGTTAAACGGCGCTTGGAAGTTAAAGGACAGGTAAATAATATTACGGTGTATGATGATTTTGCTCATCACCCGACGGCGATTGCTGCCACATTGCAAGGTTTGCGGCGTCATGTGGAAAGGGCCAATATTATTGTATTAATTGAACCGGGCTCTTATACCATGCGCCATGGCATTCACCAGCATACTTTCGTCAATGCACTGGCGGCGGCTGATTGTGTGATTTGTTTCAACACGGGCGATTGGTGCGCTCAATTAACTCGCACCAGTCATCCTCCCATTCAAGTGCTCGATAGTGTTTCTCACATTGTTGAACAAGCAACTCAAGTAGTGCAACCAGGCGATCACATTGTGATCATGAGTAACCGAGGTTTTGGCGGAATTCACGATAAGTTGTTGCAAGCATTGGCGAAAATAAATTGATTTTTTACCGATGACGCGTGATCGCGATGTTTTTTAAACAGAAGGGTATTGTTGATCAATATGATGCTGCAATTGACGCTGCAAAGGTGCTCTCAATTGTTCTATGGTGATTTCAGGGTAATAGTCGGTGAGCTGGGTTACGCGAAGATTGGGATGGCCACACGGATTGATGAATGAAAAAGGGCTGAGATCCATGGCTACATTCAATGCCAATCCGTGGTAAGCGCAGCCGTGGCGGATCCGCAATCCCAATGAGCAAATTTTTGCATCGTTGAGATAAACCCCTGGGGCATCACAGCGATTTTGGGCAGTGAGTTGATATTCAGCCAATAAAGCGATCACACTTTGTTCGAGGGCACTGACCAATTGACGAATGGTCATGCGTCGGCGGCGTAAATCAATCAATGTGTAGACGACCGCTTGTCCAGGGCCGTGGTAGGTAACTTGTCCACCGCGGTCAGTATGAACGATGGGAATGTTGTGTGGATTCAACACGTGTTCTGGACGTCCACCTTGTCCTTGAGTAAAAACGGGGGGGTGTTGCACAAACCACAATTCATCCGTGGTCGCTGGCGTGCGATCAGCGGTAAATTGGCGCATGTTTTCCCATACAGTTAGGTAAGGTTGTTGATTTAATTCACGGGTGATGATCACAATTACAAAACTAAAATGGTGAGTGGATGGCTGGAAAGATCTTGATAAATAGCGTCCAATTGTTGCTGACTGTTTGCCACAATATGAGCGGTGAATGAAATGTACTGATTTTGGTTACTGACCTTGGCATCAATACGCTCAATGCTGCAAGCAGGCCAGTGTGGTTGAATCAACATCACAATATCATTTGCCGTAATGTTTGCATCATTACGGCAAACGATTTTAATTGGAAAATCACATGGAAATTCCAGTAAGCCGAGTGATGAACTCATGCCGATGCCTTGATACCAATGCGTTGTAATAAACCATAAAAAGTCTGAGCAATCATATCGCGCAGTTGATGAAATAAATTGCCTTTGGGTGCTTCATTCAAAGCAACCACAGGGGTTTTACTCAGTAGCGTATCGTTTAAATAAACTGAAATATGACCAACGGTTTGTCCTTTTTTAATCGGGGCGTATAAAGTTGGTGGCACATCTAAATCCACTCGAATATTGTCCAATTGTCCATTGGGAATGGTGATGTATAAATCATCGGTAACCCCTAAGGCAATTTGCTTGTTACGACTTTTCCAGATTCGGTGATATTGAATGGGTTTGGCTGTGGGGTATAACTGGTGTGATTCAAAAAAGCGAAATCCATAGGTTAACAAGCGTTGACTGTCTTCGGTGCGCGCATTGTCACTGGAAGCGCCTAAGACTATCGAAATTAAACGCATCCCATCTTTTTGTGCTGAAGAAACTAAACAATAACCAGCTCTGTCGGTATGACCTGTTTTTAATCCATCCACCAATGGATTGCGCCACAACAAACGGTTGCGGTTGGGCTGTCGAATGCCATTGAAGGTGAACCATTTTTGTCGGTACCATTGATAATCGTTGGGGTAATCATCAATAATTGCTTGGGTTAAAATGGCTAAATCGCGCGCGGTGCTGTAATGGTCTTGCGACGGTAAGCCCGTGCTGTTGCGAAAATTCGAACTTTTCATTCCCAATTGCTGGGCTTTGTGGTTCATCAGATCGACAAACGACGATTCACTGCCAGCCAAATATTCTGCCAATGCTACACTGGCATCGTTGCCTGATTGCACAACAATGCCTTGAATTAAATCAAGGGCTTTGATTTTATCCCCTACTTTAATAAAGGTGCGGGATCCCCCTGTGCGCCATGCTTTTTCACTGATTAAAATTTCATCGTCGGGCTTGAGTCGCTCTTCTGCCAATGCTTCAGAGGCTAAATACACCGTCATTAATTTGGTTAGACTGGCGGGTTCGAGTATTTCATCGGCGTTGTGCTCTGCCAATACAGCGCCACTGTTTGCATCGACTAAAATATAAGATTTGGCATCCAATTGAGGTGCGGTGGGAGTAACATACGGTTGCGGTTTGCCGCTGGTACTGCTGACGATATTGGGAGTGGGTAAGGTGACGGTTTCAGCATTTGCCATATTCAGCAAGCCGATAGGCAATATAATTCCTAAAGTGTAGCTGAGCAGAGTCTGCAGTCTTTTCATTGGGTCGATCCTCATTTACACAATGTTTAATTGGCTAGCGATTTTATCATAGTTGTTGCGATAAAATAACTGGAAAAGCATCGGCCACACCGAGTAATTGCAATTGTGTGGTGGCTTGCTGCATGAGCGTGTTGGATGTAAATGGACCTATTTTAACGTGGTAAAGTGGTTGTTGATTGGTTTGGACGTCAATGGCTAGAACAACGGGAAGTTGGCTGTGTTGTTTTAAGTAATTGGCTAATCGTTCGGCATTGAGCGGTTGGCGAAAAGCGCCCACTTGCAGATAAACACGGGAACTTAATTGTGCATAGGTTGTTGTGGCCTCGACTTGAAATTGGCTGGGGTCCAATACTTCAATGTCAACCAAGCCAGTACCGTGTTCGGTGATCCCTAATTTTTTAGCGGCGACATACGATAAATCAAGAATGCGATCATCGTGAAAAGGGCCGCGGTCGTTGACTTTGACAATAATGGAACGGCCATTGGCTAAATGGGTGACGCGGATATATGAGGGCAGCGGTAATGTTTTGTGAGCAGCCGTCATGGCGAACATGTCATAAGGTTCGCCGCTGGAAGTGGATTGTTGATGAAATTTGGTACCATACCAGGAGGCAAGTCCGCGTTCTTTATAATTGTTGGCATCCAACATGACTTGATACCGTTGGCCCAACACGGTGTATTGGGGTGCATTGCCATAACGACTGAGTGGTTCCATTTGTGGTGTGGCATTGGGGATTTGGCTTACGTCTACCGTTTGTTTAGGGGGGCCGTCTGGTTTGGCGTAGGCAGGTAATACAGCCAACCACAAGCTAACAAAGATAAAAAAACGCTGGATGATCATCTTATTATTACTGTTACATCGGTTGATGTTCGCTTTATACCAGAAAAAAAGTCATCTTCCTAATGTTGCGGCATTTTCTTATGATTTTTGTTTGTGGGGATCTTTTTGCATCCTGTGTTTAGGCTCAACAAGCAAGGGCGTAACGATTCACTACCGTTGAAATAAAAATGATACTTCAAATTTTGAAGTATCATTTTCATCCAATCGGTATGCAAAACTAATGGATCGTGTTAATTGTTAGCTCATATAGGATAGTGTTATGCCTTAACAAGTTGGACCAGGAGGGGTAGTTCCTTGTTTTTGTTCGGCTAATTTTTCAGCCAATTGATGCACGGCCATTGCATAGAGGTTACTGGTGTTATAGCGAGTGATCACATAAAAATTGTTAAATCCCAACCAATATTCAGGTGCGTGTTCACCGTCTAATTTGATCACGTTGGCTTTTTCTGGGGTTGTGTCAATGGCGGTGTCCGGCTGTACGCCATGTTGCGCCAAGGTGGTTAATGGGTATTGTGCCCGACGTTTTTTGATATCCAATTGTTGGTAAGAGGCATTGCTGGCTACTTGCGCTTTGGTGGCAATAGGTTCACCGGCACGCCAACCGTGGACTTTAAAATAATTGGCGACGCTGCCAATGGCATCAGCATTGTTACCACTTAAATCGATGTTGCCACTACCGGTAAAATCAACCGCGTAATGGCGATAGCTGCTGGGCATGAATTGTGGTTGACCGATGGCGCCCGCGTAAGAACCGTAGACATCCAATGGATTGATTTGTTGCTCACGGGCCAACAGTAAAAATTGCTCTAACTCTTTGCGAAAATAGTCGGCACGACGTGGGTAGCCAAATGCAATGGTGGAAATGGCTTCAGCCGCTCGATAGCTCCCTTGATTCGAGCCGTAATACGTTTCCACGCCTAAAATGGCAACAATATAAGGGGCGGGAACCCCATAATCTTGTTCTGCGCGTTGCAAATCAACTTCGTTGGCTTGCCAAAAGTCAACACCGCGCTGTACGCGACAATGATCTAAGAAATTTTTGCGGTAAATGTACCAAGGTTTGCCCTCATACGGTTTGTCAATTAATCGTAAGATATTGTCTTGAATCGAAATTTGTTCAAATACTTGAGTGAGTTCGGCTTGATCGAATTGGTGTTTATTCACCATGTGAGTAATAAATTGTTTTACTTCGGCTTTATCGGTGATGTCCGCATAGCTGATTAGGGGAAGTAGCAGACTCAGGCTGCTTAGGAGGGCTGTTTTGAACAAATTTCTGACAATGTGGAGCATAAATTAGTTCCTTTGAGGTGAAAAGTGTGCAAATTATAGCCGATTACCGTTTTTTTCGCAATGTCTATCGGGGAGCTCATGTGGGGCGGATCATTTCGGTAAAAATTTCCGATGGGTGTGGATTGACATGATAATGCCAAAGCCAGCCATGGTGGTTACTATAGATGTTCCACCGTAACTAACCAATGGCAAAGGTAAACCTACCACTGGCATCAACCCCATGACCATCCCTACATTCACGAACATGGAAATGAAAAAGGTTAACCCCAAGCCACTGGCTAACAAACGTGAAAAATTATCCTGTGCTTTGGTGGCGATGTAAAAAGCCCGCCAGACAATCAACAAATACAAAACCAGTAAAATCAGACAGCCCAATAAACCAAATTCTTCACTGGCAACGGCAAAAATAAAATCGGTGGCATGTTCAGGCAAAAAATTCAATTGTGCTTGTGAGCCATTCAACCAGCCTTTACCAAAAATACCTCCTGATCCAATGGCAATTTTTGATTGGATAATATGATAACCGGCACCCAATGGATCACGTTCTGGATTTAAAAAGGTCAATACTCGCTCTTGTTGATAGTCATGTAAAAAGCGCCACAAAAAGGGGATGCTACCACCCAATGCGGCCAGGCCTAAAAACAATAATTTCCAACTAACACCGGCGAATAAAATAACACTGAGTCCTGCCGTCATAACTAAAATAGAAGTTCCCAAATCGGGTTGTTTAATAATCAGTAATCCTGGAATGGCAATCAGAGTGAGCGCGGCGATCAATCTATAAAATTTAGGGGGTAATTCATATTGGCCTAAATAGCGAGCGACGATCAAAGGAACCGCTAGTTTCATAATTTCAGAGGGTTGGAAACGGAAAAATCCCAAATCCAGCCAGCGTTGGGCACCTTTGCTAATCGTACCCACCAGCAATACGGTGAGCAATAACACAATGCCGATAAAATACAGGGTCGGCGCCCAAGCTCTGTAAGTATTGGGAGAGATTTGCGCGAAAATCATCATTGTACCAAACGCAATGGCTAATCGAATGCTTTGGCGGATCATAATCTGTTGTTCTTGAGCGACGGCGCTATACAAAATAACCAATCCCACGCCCACCAGTGCCAGCAATGCAACCATCAGCAGACTATCAATATGCATTCGCTGCCAATCGTTTCGATAGGTAAAATTGGTTTGGCGACGTTCAATTTCGCGTTGCAAACTGACAATTAAACTCATGAATCCTCATCGGGTTGTACTGGTTCAATGCCCATAAAATAATCCAACACCTCACGGGCAACGTTAGAGGCAAGTTTACTGTTTTCCACAATCACCGCCAAGGCAATTTGTGGATCTTCCACAGGGGCAAAGGCAATAAATAGGGTGTGGTCACGTAAATGTTCTGGAATATCGGCTTTGCGCTTGTCATAGTGTTTGTATTTATAACTGCTATACACCTGTGCGGTGCCGGTTTTAGCCGCCACGCTATATAGCACATCGCGGCCAAATCGATATCCTGTCCCGCCGGCTTCGACAATCACCCCGTGCATGGCTTTGATGACGATGTCCCAAATTTCAGGGTCACTTAATTCAATAGGTGGTAAGGGGGGCAGATCCGGTTCGATGATATTACCTTGCACGTCTTCCCAATATTTGATCAAGTGGGGTCGATGGTGATGGCCTCTAGCGGCAATGCTTGCTACACCTTGAGCCAATTGCAACGGTGTGGTGAGTAAATAACCTTGACCAATGCCGGCCACAACCGTGTCACCTCGGTACCAACTTTCTCCTTTTACCGCTCGTTTCCAGGTAGGATTGGGCACTAATCCGGGAGATTCTTCAGCAATGTCCAAGCCGGTTTGTTCGCCAAAACCAAAACTACGTAGGATGCGTTCCAAACGTTTGATTCCCATCAATGTGGCTAAATTATAAAAGTATGTATCACAGGACACGACAATGGCGCGATGTAAATCGACCCAACCGTGCCCGGTTTTTTTCCAATCTCGATAGACGTGAGTCGTATTGGGCAATTGAAACCAACCGGGATCGCGAATTTCATAACTGGTATTCACAATATTGTGATCCAATGCTCCTACGGCTAAGAATGGTTTAATGGTGGAGGCAAAGGGGTATTGACCACGAATGGCACGATTGTAAAGGGGACGATTTTTTTGCTTGAGCAAAGCTTGATACATGCTTGAAGTTAAGCTACTAACAAATAAATTGGGATCATAACTGGGATTGCTGACCATTGCTAAAACATCACCGGTTTGTGGTTCGATGGCAACCACAGCGCCACGCAATTCGCCCAGTGCTTTTTCCACTGCTAATTGAAGATTACCATCGATGGTTAAATACAAATCCAAACCGGCAGCGGCGGGCACATGATGTAA
>WLWR01000029.1 GCA_012103495.1 Legionellales bacterium | reverse complement strand
CGCATTGGGAATTGAATATGATGGCAGTCATTATCATGGCTGGCAAAAACAAAAAAAACTACATACCGTACAACAGCAGTTGGAGTATGCATTGGGGCGAGTGGCTGCCCATCCGATCAATGTGCAATGTGCTGGACGTACGGATACTGGTGTGCATGCCACCTGCCAAGTAGTACATTTTGATACTTCGGTGCAGCGTAATGAGTATGCGTGGGTGATGGGCACGAACAGTCATTTGTCCAAAGATATTTGTGTACGCTGGGCGCAACCGGTCGCTGATGATTTTGACGCACGTCGCAGTGCGCGATCACGCCGTTATATTTATTTGATTGCCAATCAATTTGCTCGCCCAGCTTTGTATCGCAGTAATATGACCTGGCAGTATCGCACCTTGGATCATGAAAAAATGCACGAAGCAGGACAGTACTTAATCGGTGAACATGATTTTACTTCGTTTCGCGCGGTTGAATGTCAGGCGCGATCACCACAGCGCTGTGTCAATGAATTGACGGTGCAACGGCGTGGTAATTTAATTGCCATTGAAATCAGTGCCAATGCATTTTTGCACCACATGGTGCGTAATATTGCTGGCGTATTGATGAGTGTTGGATGTCATCGTCACTCTCCAGAGTGGGTGGATGAGGTGTTGCAAGCACGTGATCGACGTTTGGGTGCTGCCACTGCACCAGCATATGGGTTATATTTAATTCAAGTCTTGTATCCATTGGCCGCCAAATTGCATTTGGAGGCGCAATATCCATGGTTGTGGTGTCAATAAATGATGCGTACTCGAGTTAAATTTTGTGGCATGACTCAAATTGATGATGCCAAACAAGCTGTACAATTGGGAGTGGATGCGTTGGGATTTATTTTTCATCCCTCATCACCCAGAGCTGTCAGCGTCAATCAAGCACGCCACATCGTATGTACACTGCCAGCATTGGTGCAGCGGGTAGGTGTGTTTGTCAATCAATCGGCTAGCGAAATTAAACAAATCGTTGAACAGGTTGGATTGACTGCCATTCAATTGCATGGTGATCAATCGGCGACATTTTGTCAGCAATTTCAATTGCCAGTGATTAAAGCCATTTCAATGACGGAACAAACTGATATTGTCGCTGCATTAACCGCTTATCAAGATGTTGCACAATTGTTATTGGATACCGCTCATCCCCTCTTGCATGGGGGTAGTGGACAAGCATTCGATTGGCGTTGGATTCCTGTATCGGTACGTTCGCAAGTTATTTTGGCCGGAGGTTTGACGCCAGCAAATGTGGCACAAGCGATTGCGCAGATTCAACCGGCGGCGGTGGATGTTAGCAGTGGCATCGAAGATAGACCGGGCGTAAAAGATCCTGTTAAAATGGAGCGCTTTATGGCACAAGTGCGTGTTCACCAATAAACCGCAGTCACTTGATGGGTATTTCATGACAGATTCTTTAAAAAACTTTCCAGATCAACGCGGGCATTTTGGTACGTTTGGCGGCATGTTTGTCGCGGATACATTGGTAAATGCTTTGCACCAATTGCAGCAAGCCTTTGAACATTATTGGGCGGATGACACGTTTCGCCAATTGTTTTATACGGATTTGCGTGATTACGTTGGACGACCTACGCCTTTGTATCATGCCCAACGTTGGAGTGATGCGCTGCAAGGAGCGCAAATTTATTTAAAACGTGAAGATTTGAATCACACCGGCGCACACAAAATTAATAACACCATCGGGCAAGCGTTGCTGGCCAAACAAATGGGTAAAACTCGAATCATTGCCGAAACTGGCGCTGGGCAACATGGGGTAGCTACTGCCACGGTGGCTGCGCGTTTGGGATTGGAATGCGTGGTGTATATGGGTGCACTGGATGTCAAACGTCAAGCCAGTAACGTCCATCGTATGAAATTGCTCGGTGCCACAGTGGTGCCGGTGACTGCCGGCAGTCAAACACTCAAAGACGCGTTGAATGAAGCCATGCGTGATTGGGTTGCTCATGTGGATCAAACATTTTATATAATTGGCACGGTGGCTGGGCCGCATCCATATCCCAAAATGGTACGTGAGTTTCAAGCAATTATTGGGCAAGAAGCGCGGGAACAAATTTTGCAGCGCACTCAACAATTACCCGCTGCCTTGGTGGCGTGTGTGGGTGGAGGTTCGAATGCCATTGGTTTGTTTCATGCGTTTTTGGATGATAAAGATGTGGCTTTGTATGGCGTGGAAGCTGCCGGTCACGGTTTGCAAACGGGTGAACATGCGGCGAGTTTAACGGCTGGACGGCCGGGGGTGTTGCATGGCAATCGAACGTATTTATTGGCTGATGAAGCGGGACAAATTTTACCAACCCATTCAATTTCCGCGGGTTTGGATTATCCGGGGGTTGGGCCAGAACATGCTTGGTTGAAAGAGTTGCATCGTGCACAATATGTGGCGGTGGATGATCAGCAAGCCTTAGCAGCTTGTTATCAATTGACTCGCAGCGAAGGTATTTTACCTGCGTTGGAAACTAGCCACGCATTGGCGTATGTGGAACAGTTGGCACCAACTCTTAGCCCACAACAATCAATCATTGTTAATTTATCCGGTCGAGGGGATAAAGATATGAATACCATACTTGCACAAGGTGACGACGTATGAACCGCATCGATCACGTGCTCCAAACAGCACAGCAACAAGGGCGTAAATTACTCAGCCCTTACATCACTGCCGGTGATCCACAACCGGGGTGGACGGTAGATATTTTGCATCAAATGGTCAAAGCTGGGGCGGATATTTTAGAAGTGGGCATCCCTTTTTCCGAACCGATGGCCGAAGGGGTGGTGATTCAACAAGCCATGGAGCGCGCCTTGCAACAAGGGGTGACACCACGGCAAGTGCTGGATTTGGTTCAACAATTTCGCCAACAAGATTCACGCACACCGATTGTATTAATGGGGTATGCAAATCCGGTAGAAATGATCGGTTACGCCACGTTTGCGCAACAAGCGGCGCAAGCAGGTGCTGATGGGATGATTATCGTCGACTTGCCTCCAGAAGAAGCCGACGATGTTTTAAAAATATTCATTCAGCATGGGTTACATTTAATTTTTCTGTGTTCGCCAACCACTTCCCTAGAACGATTGAAATTGATCAATGAAGTAGCGCGTGGTTACGTGTATCATGTGTCGCTCAAAGGGGTCACAGGCTCTATGGCGTTGGATACAGCGGCGGTGCAACAAACATTGAAACGCTTGCAACAAGTCATTGATCATCCGATCTTGGTAGGGTTTGGTATTAAAACCGCAGAGGATGCCGCCGCAATCGTAACGCACGCCACGGGTATTGTGGTCGGAGCGGCGGTGATTGCCGCACTGCATCAACACCCGCAGCAATCACAAGCTTTGCAAGCAGTGGCTGACTTTATCGCATCATTGCGCCACGCGCTGGATCAATCGGTTTTGCAACAACAAGCATCGAATGAAAGAGGTTAATGGGTTATGAGTTGGTTCAAAAAATTATTACCAGCAGGCATTTCAACGAAAACAAAGAAAAAAGGCGTACCGGAGGGATTGTGGACTAAATGCGAGCAATGCCAGGCGGTACTGTATCAAACGGAATTAGTACGCCACTTTAATGTTTGTCCGAAGTGTCAATATCATCATCGTCTGTCTGCCAGGCAACGCTTACAAAGTGTATTGGACGCGGATCAACAAATGGAAATCGCCGCCGACTTGCAAGCGATTGACTGGCTGAAATTCAAAGATTCTAAAAAATACAAAGATCGACTGGTCAGCGCAATGAAAGTGACTCAAGAACAAGAAGCTTTGGTCGTGATTGCTGGACGATTGATAGGGACACCCGTGGTGGCCGCCAGTTTTAATTTCGCTTTCATGGGCGGTTCGATGGGGTCAGTGGTTGGTGAAAAATTTGTGCAAGCAGTCAATTTGTGTTTGGAACAGCATATTCCCTTGATTTGTTTTTCCGCCAGTGGAGGGGCGAGAATGCAAGAAGGATTGTTTTCATTGATGCAAATGGCTAAAACCAGTGCGGCTTTAGCACGATTAGCACAGCAAGGCATTCCATTTATTTCTGTGTTAACCGATCCGACGATGGGGGGCGTGTCTGCCAGTTTGGCAATGTTGGGTGATATTATCATTGCTGAACCAGAAGCGTTGATCGGCTTTGCCGGGCCGCGAGTGATTGAACAAACTGTCCGGGAACAATTACCAGAAGGATTTCAACGCAGTGAATTTTTATTGGAGCATGGGCACATTGACATGATTTGCCAACGTAAAGATTTACGCGATACATTGGCGCGGCTGTTGGCGAAATTAACTCAACAGCTCAGTAGGACCACTGTTGTGTCCGACGATGCCAACGAGTGATTTGCCCAGTTGGCTTGCGCGGATTCAAGCTCAACATCCACACAGCATAGAATTGGAATTGTCACGCATCGCTACGGTGGCGACTAAGATGGGGATCGGTTCTTTCCATTGTCCTGTGATCGTCGTAGGGGGCACCAATGGCAAAGGCAGTTGTGTAACACTGTTGGCTGCAATTTATCGTCAATTGGGTTACCACGTCGGTCACTATACCTCACCGCATTTATTTCAATTCAATGAGCGCATTTGCATCGATGAACAACCCGTCAGTGATCAGCAATTGATGGCTGCCTTTGATTGGATTGAACAGCAACGTCATCCCACTACCTTGACATTTTTTGAATTTACAACATTAGCGGCATTGTGGATTTTTCAGCAAGCAACTTTGGATGTGGTGATTTTAGAGGTGGGGTTGGGAGGACGTTTGGATGCGGTCAATTTGGTTGATGCGGATGTGAGTATTATTACTAATGTTGCTTTGGATCATTGTGCTTGGTTGGGAACGGATCGCAATGCGATTGCTTATGAAAAAGCCGGCATTATGCGCGCTCAACAGCCAGTATTGTTTGGGGAAGTGAATGTACCCTCAGCGATCACCCAGCAGGCGCAACAAATAGGTGCCAGTTTATTGGTATTGGGCAACCACATGCAGACACGTGTGCAATCAACTCATTGGGAATTGGATTGGCAGGGTAATACGTATGTATTGCCAGCGGCTTCGCTGAATCCTGAAAGTGTATTTTTAGCTGCAACGGCTGTGCTCATCTTGGCGCAGCGCTTGCCATTCACATGGTCCATAGTGCAACAAGCGGTTGCCAACACTCGTTTGCCAGGGCGACAACAGCACTGTGGCGCGTATTTATTCGATGTGGCACACAATCCGGCTGCAGCACAACGATTGAGTGAATGGGTGGCAGCTAACAAGTCTAGCGGGCGTTTGTATGCTGTATTTGGCTGCTGCGCGGACAAAGATGTTGGTGGAATATTAAACCCATTAGTACGCTGGGTGGATCATTGGTTCATTGCTCCTTTTGCGGATGAACGCAGCGCCTCAATGGAGCAATTGCAACGTGGCATTGCTGATTTAACTGTGCAATACACGCTGGGACAAAATTTAGAAGAGGTTACTCGCCAAGCTCAGATGCAATTAACGCTAAATGATCAATTGTTAATATTTGGATCCTTTCACACGGTTGAAGAAGTTTATCCACTGGTTGTTTAATTTAAGCAGAAAACCTCAGAAAGACTTTAACCAGGTCCTATTTCATTGATAAATCCTAACAGTCGAAATTCATCAACAAACTCAGTATAATAACCGCACATTCACTTTACCCCAGGGCAGCTCATGATGGATGAAAAGTTAAAACACCGGTTGATTGGTTTGGCCGTTATTGTGTCGTTATTTATTTTAATCATTCCATTTTTAATCAAAAAAAATCAACCTGATCTGACAGAGTTGGCAACCTTAACCATTGAGCAACCTAGCCCAGCGCCGGCCCAACCTTCCTTGGTAGTGGAGCCGGTTCACATTGACTTTACCACAGTACAAGTGGCGCAAGTGGATTTAGACAACCCCTCGTCTCAACCCACTTCTTCGCATCCGACGGCGGCCATGCTTGCCATGATGCCTGAGGATGAATTCACTCCCAGTCAAGCGGATCCTGATTACATGCCAGGTGAAAACATGCCAATGGAACCAGAATGGGTAGAACCCAGGCCACCTGAGCCAGTCAAACCCATTAAACCGGTTGAACCGATCAAACCGGTTGAGCCGGTCAAACCGGTTGAGCCGGTCAAACCGGTTGAGCCGGTCAAACCATTAAAACCTCAACTCCAACAACCTGAGCCGGTGGCACAAGCTGTAACAGGGCAGGGGAACTGGGTGGTACAATTGGGCAGTTTTGCCAATCGTGCCAATGCCGATACTTTGTTTAAAAAACTGCAAGCCAAAGGGTTTACTGTGTTTGCCAACACCACTGCCAATGCACAAGGTACCTTGATCACTCGTATTTTAATCGGGCCTCATTTACACCGGCAGCAGGCTGAACAAATGCGTGAAGAGTTAGAGCAAGCGGTACAATTAAAAGGAATCGTCATTCAGTGGAATGGTTAACATTAAATTGGCTGGATTACGTTATCCTGGTGGTCGTTGGTTTATCGGTTGTCATCAGTTTGATGCGTGGATTGGTGCGTGAATCTTTATCGTTAACCACCTGGGTATTAGCGGTTTGGTTGGCAATTAAATTCTATCTTGCATTGGCGGAAATCTCACCAGCAGTGATTCAATCTGAAGCCATTCGTAATGTGGCGGCCTTTTTATTGATCTTTATTGTCGTATTGATTGTTGGTACTATCCTCAGCTATGCAGTTGCGCGCCTGGTTCATAAAACAGGCTTGTCAGGCACGGATCGCTTATTGGGTGGGATGTTTGGATTTGCGCGCGGTGTTTTTTTAATGGCAGTATTATTATTGGTGATCGAATTGTTTGATGAGCCGGAACCTGAACAGCAACAATGGTTGACCGCTTCATATTTGGCTGGCTATTTCTTACCCGTCACTGAATGGTTGATTCAGCGTATTCCACAATCTTTGGATCAATCATCAGCTTTAGTCCTGGAACAGGGACAAATCGATTATACTCAACCCGATAGTTTTGAATTTTAGCGTGGTATTATGTGCGGTGTTGTTGGAATTGTAGCTCACTCAAATGTTAATCAAGATATTTTTGACGCTTTGACTGCGGTGCAACACCGTGGGCAAGACGCGGCGGGGATGGCAACTGTCACTGCCACTGGCAAATTGGGTATGGTCAAGGGTGCGGGCTTGGTTCGTGATGTGATTCGTACGCGCCACATGTATCAATTGCAAGGTTCTATGGGTATTGGGCACGTGCGCTATCCAACTGCAGGTACCGATAGTCATGAAGAAGCACAGCCATTTTATGTCAATTCCCCTTATGGAATTTGTTTGGCTCACAATGGTAATTTAACCAATAGTGCTCAATTGCAACAGGATTTAGTCCAATGTGATTTACGTCATTTGAATACCGGGTCCGATTCAGAAGTCTTATTGAATGTGTTTGCCCATGCGTTGCAAAGTTGTGGCAAAACCAAAGCCGAGCAGCAAGATATTTTTGACGCGGTCAGCACCGTGCATCAACGATGTCAGGGAGCGTACGCTGTCGTAGCATTAATTGCCGGTGTTGGCATTGTTGCGTTTCGTGATCCGTATGGCATTCGTCCATTGATTTATGGTAAACGCATGACAGAACACGGTGTGGAATATATGGTTGCCTCTGAAAGTGTGGCATTGGATGTGTTGGGGTTTGATATTATTGCCGATGTTGCACCAGGAGAGGCCATTTTGATCACTCCCACGGACATTGCCGTGCAACAGTGTGCGACGAATACAGCATACGCGCCGTGTTTGTTTGAGTATGTTTATTTAGCCAGACCCGATTCAATCATTGATCAAGTATTGGTGTATAAAGTGCGGCTGCGATTGGGTGAAAAATTAGCAGAAAAAATTGAGCAGCAGTGGCAAGATTATGCCATTGATGTGGTCATGCCGATTCCCGATACCAGTCGCACCGCCGCCGCTGTATTGGCGCGTCGGTTGAAATTAAAGTTTCGCGAAGGATTTGTCAAAAATCGTTACATTGGGCGGACCTTTATTATGCCCGGTCAACAAAAACGTCGCCGATCAGTGCGACAAAAATTAAATCCAATTGATTTAGAGTTTCGTGGCAAAAATGTGCTGCTGGTTGATGATTCAATTGTACGCGGCACCACCGCCAAAGAGATTATTCAAATGGCTCGTGATGCCGGTGCCAATCATGTGTATTTGGCTTCTGCCGCACCACAAATTCGCTATCCCAATGTGTATGGTATTGACATGCCAGCAGCTTGTGAATTGATTGCCCATCAACGTACGGATGCACAGATGATGGAATTATTGGGCGCCGATGGTTTGATTTTTCAAGATTTGCAAGTGTTGCAAGACGCAGCTCACGAAGGAAATCCCAGCATTAAACGTTTCGAAGATTCAGTCTTCACCGGCAATTACATCACGGGTGATGTTGACGAGACCTACCTTAACCACCTTGCACATCAGCGTAACGATCAAGCACGACAAGACAGTGCTAAACAGAGAACGCCTGAGGATTCATTGTGACAAGTTACCATTCACTAAGATTTAAAATCTTAGTGAATGGTTGCGATTAGTTTTTAATGCTTGAGTCATAATTTCTATAGCCATCATAGTTGAAGGTGTGAACCATGTTCATGTGGTTAAAGCGGAAGTGACGACATAGGTTGTCCTTGTTGATTCATGTCAATAGGATCCAACACAGCTTCTAATAATTCTGGTCGTCTGCGAAATAAGAGGTTGTTTGTAATAAGCTTAGATTGTTTCGCAGGGTCTTTTGTTACTGTGACGGATTTTGTAACACCATTTTTGAATAAAAATTGCAACCGAACTGTTGTACTGTCTGCATGTTTCTTATACAACGTTGGAATGCTGGCTAACCCTTCAACCGAGTCATTACCAATTTTTTGAACAATGGCTTCTAAATATTGATAATGGTGCACCAGCAAAAAAGGTAAAATCTCTTTTACTATGACTTGCTTACTGACCGGCTTACTAATGATTTCCTGACGGGTGTTTGGACCAGTATCCAATGTTGTCGCCTCTGCAACAACAAATCCTGCAAATAATAACCATTGTTGGGTGGTTTGTGATAATACGGAATATAATTCTATAGGCCATTGCTGCAAAAAATCTGTTCTTACTTTGGTTAATTGGCAGGCAACCGCTCTGTTCTCTTGACCAATATCCAACATGATAGTGCTCTTCGGTAAGCACAATTGAGAAATGTATTCGAGAGGGACATGAACTTTCCAGCGCTCGCTATAAGCCCCGGTTTTTTCAACCCGATAGCGATCACGACCAATGGTAATGGCGTTGAGTGTCTCGCCTTCTTGTAACTGTTGACAACACTCTGGTACTAAAATTTGACAGATTGAGTGAACCGTTACAGCAGGTGCTGTTCCAGTTTGTAACTTTTGTGATTCTTCCAGGGTAAAAGGTAGCATGGGTGGTTGATAAAGTAATTGTTTGTTTAAAGCTGTCTGAATAATTGCTGGCAAAAGAGAAAGATCTGTCGCCATAGCTGATCTATCAATTATCTTACCATTTTGATCTCCATTTGCGTTAACAACCATTGCAAGTGCTTTAAACTCGTCACCAATTTTCTGTACAACAACACTACCACTGAGCCCTGGACTAATTCGAACCGTATCAATCGTGATGGCTGGTGATAAAATTTTACGCTGCATTCCCACCGAACGGGCTAATTTAAATGTTACGCCTGTTATCTTACCAAGGAGGACATTCGTACAAGTAAATTCGAGTGACCCATTAAAACCTAAAATTGAAACAGCCGTATCAGGTTCAATAGCAAAAGATTCCATCAATGCCAATGGTTTAGCAAATTTCTGAATATCACGGATCACTGCTTGAGTCTGATCATCTAATACGATACAAGCGATGTCACCAGGAATTGGATAAACAGCCAGTGAGAGAGATTTTAAAATTTTTCTAGTTAAGATAAATCTTCTATTAAAAATACTGGGGATAATTATCTTAATACTCACAGGGTATGCTACCCGTCCCATATCAAACAGTGCATGTGCAGCGGTTATCAAGCAAAGTGGTTTATTCTCATCTTCTTTTATAAAAAAACCAGAAGCTATGGCTATTGTTTGTTCGACGCCTGACAATGGGTTATTTCTAACTTGCTCAGATACAATATGTAACTGAACAATCGAACGAGCATAGGGATCATTAGACATACTGTGGATGTTTAAATCACTGCCTTTAATTTCTTCACCCACATTCTGAACAGGCGACTGTTTTTCAACTTTAGGATTTGAGTTTGGATCCTTATTGTTTGAATCTTCATTCTTCTGTTCATGAGCATGTGGAAATAAGTTTGTCATAATATCTAGTGATGGCAATTCAATAAAGACAACCTTTTGATCGTCACTCCAGTGATTACAGAGCTTGATAGTAATGGATTGCTGGTCTTGCTTTTTATTTTCTAGCAACAATTGATAAAAACTTTGTAAATCATCAACTAATTTGCCATTGACAGAGACAACATACCACCAAAGGTATGAACGCCATTGATGATACATACTGTCTAATGCATGTGCCAGTGAAACAAATTTACTAGGCGCTGTTTTATCGCTGGGGTAATTCGAATACCAAAACAGTGGATCTGAATTTTGTTCAATGGCATTTGAGAATTGCATATTAAAATTTGAAGATGGCGGTGGCGTTGGTATGAAATGTAAATTACCAACTTCCACGTAAGGAGAGTTCGCTGATCGCAGCGTGTATTGGGACAGTTCTGCATAAGTATTTTGCAAAATAATATTAATTTCAGATTCATTATTTTGTCTTTTTATCGTAAGAGTAATTTCTGTTCCCATTGTTGCCAAATGAATTAACTGTTTCCAGTGAATAAGTGGTTGCTTGTTGATGAGTGATTGAACCTGCTCATTTGAATCTACTTGATAGTGAGTTGAACCGATGGTTATCTGTGTTAATAAATCACCGACTGCTACTTTATCAGCAAGGTTTGAGTGGCAGGCAATAATTCTTGCACCTTGATTATCATCATGCAGTGTTCTGGCGGTTAATTCTCCTATCGGTTGAGTGAGGATACCTACATCAGGATGTTCCGGACTTACTGATTGTTTGGCATTAAATCCATACGTATTAAAATAATCCAGTGCATGTTGTATAGTCCCTAAATTATGAACAATAATAAGACCTTGATTGACATTGCACTGTTCTACCATCCCAACCACAACACCCGCTTCATTTAATACAAATCCGCCACCGAAGCTTAATTTTAAACTGCCGCCGGTTAATATCATTCTAGTCAGTTGGCTAAGATTGATGGTTCTAAGTTCGGTGGGATTTTCAACTTTTGCCTGTGTTTTGATTAATCGAGATATTTGACCATTAAAATGGTAGCTTGAATGAAACGATAAGATGTTTACGTTTTCTCCCGAGCTAATTGCGACTGGTTCAAAGGTTGGTTGAAACATTGATCGGTCTATCAATGCTTGTATATTACTGTTAATTTTTAAGATAATTAATCGACTAGATTTGATCATAATACAATCTTGAATGGTGACCACAAATTGTTGACTGTCGGTGGTCACCACTTCGATTGTTTCATCAAATGAGGAGTTATTAGCATTCATTAAAATGCCTATGTTACTTTGTGCATCTCTTATTAATAAGCCTGTTCTCTCAAAAATTGCAGCACATGGATTCATGGGGCGTTGTTTATTGTAAACTGCGACTCTTACGTATACTAAGTGTGATTCCATTTCAAATGTTCTGTCATTAAATATGGCATCAAGTTTTTCATCCTGAAT
>WLWR01000028.1 GCA_012103495.1 Legionellales bacterium | reverse complement strand
ATCGGACTCAGTAATACCACCAACACCATTGACCACCATATTCACTTTAACTTCATCACAAGACAGTTTTAGCAACGCATCATTAATAGCCTCAGCGGAACCCTGCACATCAGCTTTGAGCACAACGTTTAATACACTTTGCTGACCTTTTTCAACATGATCAAACAATGATGCTAAACGAGCTGCTTTTTGTTTTGCTAAACGCACTTCACGATATTTACCTTGGCGAAATTGAGAAATTTCACGAGCTTTCTTTTCATCGGTCACCACAATAACTTCATCTCCGGCACCGGGTACACCCGACAAACCAACCACCTCTACCGGAATGGAAGGGCCGGCAGCCGGCACTTGCTGACTGGCTTCATTGAGTAATGCGCGAGCACGGCCAAATTGCAATCCAGCTAATAAAATATCGCCTTTATTCAATTGACCTTTTTGCACTAAGATGGTCGCTACTGGACCGCGACCTTTATCCAAGCGTGATTCAATAACCACACCTTTGGCACTTCCTTCAGCCACCGCAGACAATTCTAATACTTCAGCTTGTAATAAAATCGCATCCAATAATTGCTCAATACCATCACCTGTTTTAGCAGAGATGTTGATGAACATGACGTCGCCACCCCAATCTTCGGGGATCACCTCATGTTGGACCAATTCATTCTTCACCCGATCAACATCCGCCTCCGGTTTATCAATTTTATTGACCGCGACCACGATGGGTACCTGAGCAGCTTTGGCATGTTGAATGGCTTCGATCGTTTGCGGTTTCACACCATCATCGGCCGCCACAATTAAGATCACAAGATCTGTTACTTGGGCACCACGAGCCCGCATGGCAGTAAACGCAGCATGGCCAGGAGTATCTAAGAAAGTAATCTCACCACGATCAGTGGTAACATGGTAAGCACCAATGTGTTGGGTGATTCCACCCGCTTCGCCAGCAGCGACTTTAGTGCGACGAATATAATCCAATAAAGATGTTTTACCATGATCAACGTGTCCCATGATGGTCACAACCGGTGCCCGGGAAATCGGCGCCATCGTTGACTCTACCGTGGCCGTTAAAGCTTCTTCAAAAGCATTCTCTTTTAACGGGATGGGGGTGTGTCCCATTTCTTCGACAACAATTACCGCGGTGTCTTGATCAATCACTTGGTTGATGGTTGCCATAGCACCCATCCCCATCATGACTTTGATCACTTCAGCAGCTTTGATCGACATTTTTTTGGCTAAATCAGCAACAGTGATGGTTTCAGGAATGGTTACCTCATGCACTACCGGCTCCACAGGCTTTTCGAATCCATGACTGCCGATGGTTTCTTGTACCGACGGTTTCTTGATGGATTTTTTTACTTTGATCGACTTTTGAACTTTTGCCAGTGCTTTTTCTTCAGCCAATTCACGCAATTCTTCTTTGGTTTTTTCTCGTGCTTTTTTACTTTTTTTATGTTTCTCCGCTTTGGCAGCGGCAGGTGTTTTTTGAGCATCTTGGGTTTGTTCAGTACCTTCAGGTTTCACCGGTGTTGCTGTAGCAGATTTTGCTTCATCAGTCACAACGGTCGGTTCGACGGTGGATTCCGGTGATGGCACTTCTTCTTCGGTTTCAACTTCTTCTACAATTTGCGGTTCTTTTACGGTTTCTTTTTTAACGTAAGTGACGGAGACTGATTTGCTGCGTGCACTTTCACTAACTTTTAATGTACTGCCCTTTTTACGCTTCACTGTAATTTTTTTGGCAACACTTTTTTCCGCTGATGGCTGATTTTGATTACGCAAAAATGCCAACAAAAGATGCTTTTGTTCTTCCGTCACCACTTGATCAACATCGGCCACATCAATGCCAGCATCTTTCAAACGTTCTAATAATTTACCCGCTTCTATACCAACAACTGTTGCCAACTGTTTTACCGTTACTTCCACCATGCGTGTTTCCTCACTCAAACCAAGGCGCACGAGCCTTCATAATTAAATCTGCCGCGTGCTGCCGATCAATGTCGGTGATCTCTAATAAATCATCCACCGCCTGCTCAGCCAAATCCTCCATGGTGACAATACCTTTGCTTGCTAAGAGATAGGCCAAATCTTTGTCCATTCCTTCCAACGTTAACAAATCCTCCGCCGGTTGCACACCTCCGTATTTTTCAACATCGGCTAATGCTTTTTTTAATAACACATCATTAGCACAATTGCGTAGCATTTCCACAATTTCTTCGTCGAATTCTTCAATGGCTAATAATTCTTCTGCCGGCATGTAAGCCAGTTCTTCAACTGAAGTAAAGCCCGATTCAGCCAATACTTCAGCAACACTTTCATCAATCTCTAATTGATCGACAAACAATTGCATTACTTGTTGCGATTCTTGGTCGTTTTTAGATTGGAATTCTTCTTCAGTCATCACATTCAACGTCCAACCGGTTAAATCAGTAGCAAGACGAACGTTCAATCCACCACGGCCAATAGCTTGTGATAATTGTTCTGATTTAACCGCTAAATCCATTGTATGTCGTTCTTCATCCACCACAATGGAACTGATTTCCGCCGGCGCCATTGCATTAATAACCAACTGTGCAGGATTATCATCCCATAAAATAATGTCTACACGCTCTCCTCCCAACTCACTGGATACTGCTTGGACTCGTGACCCACGCATCCCCACACAAGCACCCACAGGGTCAATACGTCCATCGTTGGTTTTAACTGCGATTTTCGCTCGATTGCCAGGATCACGAGCCGCGCTTTTAATTTCAATAATGCCTTCTCCAACTTCAGGCACTTCAATGCGAAATAACTCAATCAACATTTCCGGACAGGTGCGACTGACAAATAATTGTGGCCCGCGTGGTTGTGCTTCTACGTGGGCTAACAACACTCGTACTTTATCACCAGGACGATAATTCTCATGCGGTAAAATTTCGGGGCGTGGCAACAATGCCTCCGCTTTGCCCCCAAAGTCCAAAATGATATTGTCACGAGTGGTTTTCTTCACCAACCCTGTGACCAATTGCCCCAACCGAGCTTGATATTCTTGCACTACTAAATCACGTTCAGCTTCACGTACTTTTTGGAAAATAATTTGCTTGGCCGTTTGCGCGTCAATACGCCCAAACTCAATCGATTCCATATTTTGTTCGATGCGTTTGCCTATTTCGGCTTGGGAGTCTAATTCCAAGGCTTGTTGTAATGTCAATTGATGAGCAGGTTCTTCAATATCCTCTTCCGACAAAACATCCCACCATTGGTAGGTTTGGTAATCGCCAGTTTCCTTATCCAAAACAACTCGTACGCCTATTTCTTGATTTGAACGACGACGGCTGGCTTCTTCAATTGCAGCTTGAATGGCGGCAAACACCACATCAATGTCCACTCCTTTTTGATTAGATACGGTTTCTGCAATTAAAACAATTTCTTTATTCATAGCATTTGCCTCATCATTAGATTACTCAGCCACTAAATGGGTTTTTTCAATATCTGCAATGGGTAGCGTTATTGATTGCTGTTGCTCTGTTAATAATACAAGCTGTGTCTCTTGCACACATTGCAATACCCCGGTAAATCGACGTTGTCCATTGATTCTTATTTTCATACTTACTTTTACTTGCCGTCCTATATATTCCATCATTTGTTCACGCGTGAATAACGGTCGCTCAATCCCTGGGGAAGAGACTTCCAGCGTATAATGATGAGAGATCGGTTCAGCGACATCCAACACCGCACTGATATGTTCACTAACCACCTGACAATCGTCTAGCTGGATGCCTTCTGGTTTATCAATGTAAATTCGTAGCAAGGAGTGTTTACCTTGCACAAAAAATTCCAAACCCCACCATTGGTAACCTAATTTGATTACTTCTGGGCATAATAAATCTTCTAACGTATCGCGTTTCATCCGTTATCATCGAGCAATTCATTTATTACAAATAAAAAGTGGGCTCAATGGCCCACTAACTACAAAAAAACCCCAATTTGGGGTTTTTATTATTTATAGTGATGGGCGACGGTAACCGTTCCCATCAAGACGCAACCTTTAGCTGACTCGTAACATCTAAAGTCTACGCTTTTTTAAGTGCGTAGGATTATAGCGACCCTTGCTTTTTTTATCAAGTGAAAAAAGCAAGGGTCGCTAACGCACCCATTGTCCTATACCCATTCCACTTGCAGCTGCGAACAAGACTCGCTGTTGGCCTGTTGCCTCAGTTGGTATTTTAAGCTTCAAGTGGAATGGGTATAGATACGTCATTTTTATCTTAAGCACTCACGTTCCAAATTCTCAACTTTAAAGCAGGCATCCTGAAAAGATAGAAAAACGGCTTGCAGCTATGACTGCGAATGACAATCATAACTGCAAGCCGTTTATTTGAAATTGGTAGCGGGGGCAGGATTTGAACCTACGACCTTCGGGTTATGAGCCCGACGAGCTACCAGACTGCTCCACCCCGCGTTCGTTTAAGAGCGGCGAATTCTAGCGTACCCTTTTTGATAAAGCAAGCCCACTTAGAATGAAGTAAAAATGAATTTTTAAGCAGCTTGTTCAATGACGTCGCGCAACTTGCGCAGTGCACTTTTTTCTAACTGGCGAATTCGTTCTGCCGATACTTGATATTGTTCCGCCAACTCGTGCAATGTCGCTTTTTTCTCTGCTAGCCAACGCTGTTGCAAAATATCTTGGCTACGTTCGTCTAAGGTTCCCAACGCATTACTCAGGTGATATTTGCCTTGATCACTGGCGTCTTGTTGTTCAACCAACATTGCCGGATCGGCTTGTTTATCGGCTAAGTAATTAGCTGGTACAAAATAAGCTTGCTCATCATCGTCAATATCCGGTGCATCATAAGAATGATCCATAGCATTTAAGCGCTGTTCCATCCGCAGCACTTCTTGCGCGGATACATTTAAATCTTGAGCAACCGCATTGACTTCTGCTTGCGTCAACCAACCCAAGCGCTTTTTGAAACGACGCAAATTAAAAAATAATTTACGTTGTGCTTTCGTGGTTGCTACTTTAACAATTCGCCAATTACGCAAAATAAATTCGTGAATTTCAGCTTTGATCCAGTGCACAGCAAAAGAAACCAAGCGCACACCAACAGTTGGGTCGAAACGTTTCACCGCTTTCATCAACCCAACATTGCCTTCTTGAATCAAATCACCCAATGGCAATCCATAACCCATATAACCGCGGGCAACTCGTACCACATAACGTAAGTGTGCTAACACTAATTTACGCGCTGCTGCTAAGTCTTGTTGTTCATGAAATTGTTTGGCCAGTTGCTGTTCTTCCTCTAGGGATAACATGGGGATTTGGTTGACTCGATAGATATAGGCTTCCAAGCTGCCTAAAGGTAACGCTGATTGTAACAATTGTAATTCGTGACTCATCGCTCGTTTCCGATCAAAAATTTTGGTTAATTTTTGTGCACGGTAACTATAGCATATTACCCCATTGAATGCTATAGCAGCGCCGTGCTAATTGCCGCCAGTGCAAATGTCAGATACACAGGGGTTTTTACCAATTGCCATCCCCACAGTTTATGCCCAATGTTCAACAAGGTTAAAACGATCAATCCCGGGTACAGAATCTTTACCGCCGGAGTTAAAAACGCAGCAATTCCCATAAAATTAAAATCAGCAATCACTAGACTGATGACTAGAATAATGACGACGGCAAAGTGGTAATGAATACGCTGGCAGCAAATTCTTTCTTGTAAAAACCGTGCAGTAATTGACGTTAAAGCAATGGCGGTAGTTAAACAGGCCAGTACCACCGCAATGGTTACAACCGGCCCTGCGTTAGAACCCAATGCCTGATACACGATGATAGCAATGCTACGTTCTGGAAAGTCAGGCGATAAATATTGCGCGTAAGCACTCCCCAAGAAAACAAACCCAATGTAAATCACTCCTAACAATCCACCACCTAAGATCATCGACCACAAAGTAGCCGCTCGATATTGACTCTCATTCAGCGGGCCACAATTCAATTTGTCATTGATGTATTTAATCACGATACTTGCAAAGAAAAACGCCGCAACTAAATCAAACGTCCGATAACCAATCACAACACCTGCCATGAAATCTGCCATAATAGATTCTTGTTGACTAACCAACATGCTTTGAGCATGGAAACCACCATAAATGATGATGATAAAAATCACCACCAACATGACGGGGGTTAACACAGCACCCAGAATCGGCACAATTTTCTTGCGGTCCAACATTAATAAGAACGTTACCAAAGCAAATATGAGATTAAACAGGGTCGATGACGTATTTGGGAAAACCAAATCAAAACTGCCAAACGCCACGGTGATGCAGCGTGGAATCACGCCAAAAGGCCCCATCAGGGCCAACACGATTAAGATTAAGATGAAATCAAAAGGACGCCCCAATCGGGCAAAAAAAGCATTGTAATCACCTTTGAACAGCATGATCGCCACCAATCCCAAAAACGGTAGCAACACACCGGTCAACACCAACCCCAGTGTTGACCACAAAAAATGTTGTTGGGTCATATCCCCCAAAATAATGGGAAACACCAAATTACCCGAGCCAAAAAACATAGCAAACATGGCAAAACCCGTTGATAGAATAATGCCAAGCAACACCCATTTTTCGCGTGATAACAGCATAATGATTGTATGACTTGTTTATTATGAAAGGCAAAAGAGTAAAGGAGGTGATAGGGGGTGTCAACCGAATTCATGGCTGAAAATCACCGACTCTAATAACGCGCTTTGGCGGATAATCATTTTGATATTTGTCGACAATCCTAGCGCAAACGCTAGGATATACCCATTCTACGACAAGCTGCGAACTCTATTGGAAGTCGACAATGTGAAGTTTTAGCTGGCATTTTAAGCGTGCGAGTGGGTAGTAGATGGTGACGTTTTGATTGAAAAATCCACAGGACTGGCCTCGAGGATTTTTTTCTTGAGAAACGCTGCAAGAGGCCATCCAATACACGTTTAACATTCACAGCTTGCAGTGGAATGGGTATAGCCCCCATCGTGATGCCATTATGATAAACAGCCAGTCACATAAGCATTCATATCGTATTACTAGGGCGTGTTGCCAACACGCCCTACTCAAATCTAGCTTTTCCCCGAGATTTAAAGTTTTGGTGCATTGTTTACCGTCTGGATACAAATCACATACACGCTTTTGCTATTGTGTACACAGTAGCAAAGCCTCTACCAAACTTCCTCGATGATCTTGAGTCCAGCTTCAAATTTTCCATTCTTAAACTGGCCTAGAGTCAACTCCCCACCATCGCTATAACCAATGGCCATACCACAGTTCATCAAAGCAGGTTTGTTTTCAATCTGATACATCGCGTGAAAAACAGTGAAGGCCGAAAAAACATACATTAACTGAGAAATTGAACACCCATCTATCTTCCACGGTTTTACATCCAAGTTGTCTACAATTTCACTGGTGATTTCAAACATCAAATTATCGGCTTCTCGACAATTGGGATAAAAATCTGCGTTGGCCGCCCAATCATCTTCATTAAAATAAAGTGAGCCACCGATTGTAAACGAGCGACCATCATCACCAATGCAAAAATAGATTCCAGCAAGCCCGGTTGCTGGTATAGCCTGATTAAGCTCTGCTGTTTCAGCTTCTTCAAGTCGATCAATCGCCTTCACAATATCTTCAATCAATGCTTGTTGATATTCTCCCCACGGCAACTGCCATGCTTGTTCATAAGTGAATAACTTTGGTCGATGCTGTTTAATTTCAAGCAGATAATCTGCGAAGGTTCCTGTGGGAATTAATTTGATGAGTTCTTGCATTTAGTCACTTCCTCTTAAATAAAATTAATTGCTTATCCGTATTTCCACTTACTGAGAGCGAGGCAGTGTACCACTTTTAAATTCAACTAGGGGACTTCATAATTCATTTTGCGAAATTTAATGCAATTTAAAATTTTTGCTATCAATCCGAGTTCACCAAGCAAATGGCACTACTTGTGCTAAATGATCCGCCCGTGCCGCCAATAAAATTAAGCGATCCAAACCTAAGGCAACACCAGCGCAATCAGGCAATCCTTGATCAAGTGCAGCGAGGAACTGTTCATCGGGAATGATGGTTGGTAAACCCAATTGTTGACGCTGTTGATTATCACTGCTAAAGCGCTCTGCTTGTTCTTTAGCATCGGTTAATTCATCAAAGCCATTGGCCAATTCAATGCCATGATAATACACTTCAAAACGTTCAGCCACCGGCGGTGAATCGGTACGAATTTTTGCCAACGCTGCTTGGCTGGCTGGATAATCATAAATGAAAATTGGTTTATCTTGACCTAATTGGGGTTCGATGCAGTGAGTTAGCAATAGCATTAACAAAGCATCTTTACCCATATTAATTGCTTGCTCAGACAAATGAATGGATTGTTGCTCACTCATTTTTTGTAATTCATTCACCGTTGCTCGATGCGGATCTATTTGCAAATAATCCCAAAATAATTGTCGATAACTGATTTGATCTGCCTGAGGGGTATTCAGCAAATATTGTAGTAAAGCATCGACTTCCATCATTAATTGTCGATAATCCCAATCAACTCGATACCACTCCAACAACCAAAATTCCGGTTGATGATGACGCCCCAATTCATCGTCACGAAAAGCTTTACTAATTTGAAAAATCGAACCACTGCCTTGAGCCAACAATCGCTTCATATAATATTCAGGTGACGTGATTAAATAGGCCGTTTGCCTTTGACCGTCACAAGTCCATTGTGTTTGCAAACTATGAAGATGTGGATCACTGACAGCAGTTTTTGTTAACGTTGGCGTATCCACTTCCAATACATCGCGATCAGCAAAAAACTGCCGCACAGTGACAAATATGTTGGCTCTTAACTGTAGAGTGTCTTTGATCATCGAGTTATAGCAGATTCAACGTGAGCTTTGCCGCTTCACTCATATTGTCCATGGTCCATGGTGGATCCCAAACCAATTCCACATAGCATTCACTAACGCCTTCCACTTGCAATATTTTTTGTTCAATGGTGGTAGGAAACGTTTGTGCGACTGGACAACCTGGTGTTGTTAATGTCATTTTAATATGCACTTCGGCTTCATCATTAATATCAACCGCATAGATCAATCCTAAATCATAAATATTCACCGGAATTTCTGGATCATAAATTTCACACAATGCAGCAATAACTTGATCGTGCAATTGTTCAGGATTTAATTCATTGTCTAAATTAAAAATCGACATAATACCTCACCCAAAAATATCGTGTACTTTGAACAGAGCATCAATAAACTGATCCACTTCTGCTTGCGTATTGTAAAAACTCAACGAAGCTCGAGCCATCCCCGCCACATCAAAACGTTCCATCAATGGCATAGCACAATGATGCCCCACACGAATGGCAATACCCAAATTATCCAACAAAGTGCCAACGTCACTGGAATGAATTTTGCTTAAATTAAACGGCAAAATACATGTTTTGTGTTGCGCACTTCCATAAAGTACCAAGCCTGGGACTTGCTGAATCGCTTGGGTGGCATAAGCCAACAACTGTTGTTCGTAGTGAGCAACAGCATCGAGATCCAATGCGGTTAAATATTCAATTGCCGCACTTAAGCCAATGGCACCAGCAATGTTAGGCGTTCCTGCTTCAAACTTCTGCGGAAGAGGTGCATATTCTGTTTTTTCAAACGTCACATGATGGATCATTTCCCCACCACCTTGATAAGGTGCCATCATATCCAATAGTGTTTCACGTCCATACAACACGCCAATACCAGTGGGACCATACATTTTATGTCCCGAAAACACATAAAAATCTGCTTGCAAATCACGAACATCAATCGGTGTATGTGGCGCAGCCTGAGCACCATCCACTAACACATCAACCTCATGCGCATGAGCAATATCAATCATTTTTTTTACTGGATTGACGGAGCCTAAGGCATTAGAAATATGTCCCACAGCTAAAAATTTTGTTTTTGGATTGAGCATCCGTTCAAATGCTGTCAAATCTAATTCACCATTATCTTGCACCGGCACCACCTTCAACAAGGCGCCCGTACGTTTGCATATCATTTGCCAAGGAACAATATTTGAATGATGCTCCATGTAAGTGATTAAAATTTCCTCACCAGGCTGCATTCGAGGCGCGACAAAACTATTAGCAACTAAATTAATTGCTTCCGTGGCACCTCGAACAAATACAATTTCTTGTGGACGTTCCGCATTGATAAAATGCTGAACTTGGCTGCGTGCTGCTTCGTACTGATGCGTTGCTCGTTCTGCTAATTCATGCACGGCACGATGTACATTGGCATTGTTTCGCAAGTAATAATTGCTGATCGCCTCCACCACCGCTTTGGGTTTCTGCGTGGTTGCCGCATTGTCAAAATAAATCAGCGGATGCCCATTGACTATTTGCTGCAAAATTGGAAAATCTTCACGAATGGTATCGATGGGAAAGTGGTACACTGCTTGGTTCATGACGCTATCCTCGCTAACTCTTGATATAACCAACGCACCAAAGTCGGTTGCAACGCTGCATCAGGAACTTGCTCAATAATTTCCAAGGCAAAGGCTTCAATCAGTAATGATCGAGCTTGCTCAGCATCCAAGCCACGTGAACGTAAATAAAATAATGCCTGTGAATCTAATTGACCAACGGTTGCCCCGTGCGCACACTTCACATCATCGGCATAAATTTCTAACTGTGGTTTGGTATCTACTTCTGCTTGATTGGTTAACAATAAATTTTTATTCTTTTGCACTGCATCAGTTTTTTGTGCATCTTTGGCTACCAATACTCGACCATTAAATACTGCACGTGCCTGATCCAATAAAATACCTTTGTAAAATTCATTGCTGCAACCATTGGGCTGTGCGTGATGGACAAAAGTATGATGATCAATGTGTTGTTTGTATTGTCCCAAATACAATCCTTGCAGTTGACACTTCGCAAATGGCTGTGCCAATTCAATATGAGTATCACTACGGATCCACCCACCCCGTAAAGCAAAAGAAAAACTATCAAACTGACTGTGCTGAGCTTGTTGCGCGGTGACATGTCCAATGTGATACGCCTGAGAGCCTTCTTGCAAAAGTTTAATATGTGTCACTTTTGATTCAGCTTGACACTCTATTTGCGTGAGGCTGTTGGTAAAATAAGGCTGCGTACCTTCCCCAACAAAATGTTCAATCACCGTCACCTGGCTATGCTCACCGGCAATAATAATATTACGCAAATGTACTTGTTGTTTGGCTGTTTGATTGAAAAATAGCACATGGATGGGTTCAACCACCGTAACATTAGGAGGCACAATGATCACCAATCCATTTTGCATCAACGCGCCATTTAAATGTTGAAACGCATGTGTGAATGTCTGATCTTGTAATAAATATGGCTGTATGATTTCTGGGTATTGCTGCAATGCATTCGCCAAATCCATGATTTGAATCTCGGTAGTCAAAGCACTGGACAGTGGCTGCAGACATTGGCCATCAACAAACAGCATCGGATGAGACAAATGATCAAATCGATATGGCTCTATTATTGGTTGATTATTGGTAACCGATGTCGTGCCCCATTGCCATTCATGCTCTAACAAAGAGCGTATAGGGGTGTATTTCCAATCTTCATCATGACGAGTTGGGAGTTCCTGATCAACAAATTGTTGCAAAGCTTGCTGTCGATACGCCCTTAATTCGGGCAATTTCCCATCAGGAAATTGTTGAGAATAATCATTAAATATTTTTACAAAAAATTGTTCATCAATCATTATGCCGCCTCTATCCATCCGTATCCTTGTTGCTCTAACTCTTTGGCTAATTGTTTATCACCAGAACGAACAATTTTACCCCCGGAAAGCACATGCACATAATCAGGAGTAATGTAATTTAACAGTCGCTGGTAATGAGTAATT
>WLWR01000027.1 GCA_012103495.1 Legionellales bacterium | reverse complement strand
CCTTACCGTTTCGTATGCCGCAGCGTGCGAAACAACTCGATAATAATGATTTAATGCCAAGTAGTAATAAACCGCGCAAAGCGCGAGGTATTTGCTTATTTGGCAATGAAATTTCTACCGGTGAAGAGCTTTGGTTTAGCAATGATGATATGCGTACCCATGCCCTGATTTTTGGTTCTACCGGTAGTGGTAAAACAGAAGCGTTAATTTCGTTTGCTTATAATTCATTACTGCATGGCAGTGGCTTTATTTATGTGGATGGAAAAGGGGATAATTCACTGTATGCCAAGATTTTTTCTATGGTGCGCAGTATGGGACGCGAAGATGATTTATTGCTAGTTAACTTCATGACCGGCGCGCGGGATATTGTTGGTCCGCAGGAAAAACGATTATCCAACACACTCAATCCATTTTCTACCGGCTCATCCAGCATGTTGTCGCAATTGGTGGTGAGCTTGATGGATTCGGCTTCGCAAACACCTGATGGTGATATGTGGAAAGGTCGAGCTATTTCATTTGTCGAAGCCTTGATGAAAATTTTAGTGTATATGCGTGATGCGGGGGCTATTTTGTTAGATGCCAACACGGTGCGTAACTATTTTCATTTGGAACGTTTGGAATCGATTGTGCTTGATAAGCAATTTCCGCGTGATGATCAAGAGCCCGTGAGTTTGGAAGATGTGCCTGAGGTTGTGTTAGAACCGATTAAGAACTTTGTGTTTAACTTGCCAGGTTACAATAAAGAGCGTAAAGGCAAGCAAGTGTCACAAGTGTTGGAACAACACGGGTTTATTACCATGCAGCTAACCCGTGTATTTACCTCACTGGCGGATACGTATGGTCACATTATACGTACGAATTTGGCAGAAGTGGATTTTAAAGATGTAGTGTTGAATCGACGCATCTTAGTTGTGTTGTTACCAGCATTGGAAAAATCTCCTGATGAATTGTCTAATTTGGGGAAAGTTATCATTGCGTCGCTCAAGGCGATGATGGCCGCTGGTTTGGGTGAGGAAGTGCAGGGCGATTATAAAGATGTGATTGAGCGCAAGCCGACCAATGCGGCGACGCCTTATTTATGTATTTTAGATGAATATGGATATTACGCGGTACAAGGGTTTGCCGTTGTGCCGGCGCAAGCACGTTCTTTAGGATTTTCTGTTATTTTTGCTGGGCAAGATTTACCGGCTTTTCAAAAAGCCTCTAAAGAAGAAGCCGCGTCTATCGGGGCGAATACCAATATTAAAATTTGTATGAAATTAGAAGATCCGACTGAAACTTGGGAATTTTTTACCAAAACCGCCGGTGAAGCCTATGTGACCAAAGTCGATTCTTTTCAAACCAAAGATACCAATATTTCCAACAGTTATTTGGATACCAAAAGTGCTTCATTTGAAAAACGAGCGCGGATTGATTTGTTGGATTTGAAAGATCAAACTGAAGGAGAAGCGCATATTTTCTTTCGTGCGAAAATTTTGCGTGTCAAATTATTTTACGCCAATCCAAAACCGGTCAAACGATTAAAATTGAATGAGTTTGTTAAAGTCGAAACACCACCGGATCAATTGTTGATAGACATGCAAACGCGTATGGAACAATTTTCTAAGTTGATTGCCAGCGGTGATATAACAATAGTTGCTGATGACGTTGCCAATGAAGATATTTCACTGATTGCCGATACCATTCATGAAAATGAAGTGATAGCGCCGATTGAACGTGGGGTGGCGGCATTGATGGCATTCCACTCACGTAATGAACCTGAATCGCTTGAAGAATTTTTTGAAGATGAGCCGGAAGGGGAAATTAACATCTTCATGCCGTTGCAAAGAGTGCCTGGCTTAGAACCTATCTTGGCGGAAGATGTTGAACAGTTTAGTCAACCGTTGCTGGCCTTAGGTCCAACACGCACGCAATTGAGCTCGGTTGAAAAATTGTCGGGTAAATTGGATAAACATGCCAATAAAATAGCCACCGAAATTGTTAAAGATTTTCAATTTGCGACTCATTATCCTCCTGATACGCTCGATGATCTTTCCAGTGATGAATTAACAAATATTATTAACCAGTTATCAGACGCTATCAGTACAGAACGCCAGACGACCAGCGGCAGTGTGGTGGATTAAGATAAATTGAATCGAAAAGGCTTGATTTTAAGTAAAAAATTAGCGTTAATGGCAGGTCACGAATAGCAAGACGTTTAATTGTGATGGCGAAGTTATCCTCTATTTGTCAAATGATAGGCCTGAAAGGAGGTTTTTTATTATTGGCAATGGTTTTGTTGGTTGCCTGTCAATCAAACAGTCGATATACCAGCAAAGCAGAACTCGATCGGTACGGTGTGAGCCCAGCGAAAGCTCGGGAATTGGAACGCCATTTAGCCAAACGACATATTAAAATCATTCGTGTTGGCGAAGATTATTTAATTAGTTTGCCTAACAGCCGATTGTTTTACGGACCGTCGCCACGCATTCAATGGGAGGCGTATCGGGATTTAAATTTAATCGCTGAATATTTACATCAGTTTAGTAAAATCACGGTTATGGTGGTCGGTCATACCGATGATGCGCAAACCGAAGATCGTAATTTGGCTTTATCGCGGGCACGAGCACAAAATATTGCCGATTACTTATGGTCGCAAAATATTGATACTCGGGTACTGAAAGCTAAGGGTCAGGGCAGTCAAAATCCTATTGCTACCAATGTGGTTGCGCAAGGGCGAGCGGATAATCAACGTGTTGAAATTATTTTTCGAAAATTAATGGTGTAGTGACGATGGGATATACACACATTGAAGAAAGAAAATTAAATCGGTTTTTCTTCCGTGATAAGTTTCGCAGCACTTTGGCTTTTTTGACGATGTCGCTGATACTTTCGGTAGTTTTGATTGTTGCAATTGTGTTTTGGCGGATGACTCAAACAACGCCTGATTTTTACGCGACCAGTGGGATGGCAGCGCCCATTTTATTGGATGTATTGGCGCAGCCTAATTTAGGTTCAGAACCATTGTTACCTCCGGATCGGCCAGAGGAAACGGGATTGAAAGATTTAAATTTTTAGCAAGGCGTTGCATGATGATAGACGAGGTGTTTTATGGCAAAAGAACCGGCTATTGAGCAACAAGGGGTGATTGCCGTTGCTTTGCGCCGGCAATTTTACAAAGACAGTTATCGACGAGTGATGACGGTCTTGTTGTTATCAATTTTTTTGAATTTTATTTTGGGTGGCATTTTTATTTATGTGATAATGAATCCGCCAGAACCCAAGTATTTTGCGACAACTGTCAATGGTCGGATCACGCCATTATTCCCATTGAATCAGCCTAACCAATCAGATTCGGCTGTGTTACAATGGGCCAATCAAGCCGCCATTGCAGCATTCACGTATAATTTTGTTAATTATCGGAAAGAGTTGCAGGCGGCTTCTGGTTTTTTTACACCCCAAGGTTGGGCGGAATTTTTGCGAGCATTGGAAGCTTCTAATAATTTGGATGCAGTGATAGCGAAAAAATTAGTTGTCTCAACGGTTGCGACAAGAGCACCCATTATTTTACAAAAAGGTGTTCTTAATGGACGCTACTCTTGGCGGGTGCAAATGCCTATTTTGGTCACTTACCAAAGCGCCAGTGAGTTTAGCCAGCAAACGAATGTGGTGACCATGTTGATCACCCGAGTATCGACTCTAAATTCGCCTCGTGGGATTGGTATCGCGCAATTTATTGTAGGACCGGCAAGTGGGATCGACAGTTAGTTATGATATTAAGTGTAATAATAATGATAGGTCTTTTTGTGCTGGGTGTGCCTGTTGCCCATACTGGGCAAGCCTCCCAAGCTGAACAATTGCGTCAGCTTCAGCAATTGCAACAGTTGCAGCAATTGCAACAACAGCAAGTATTAGAACAATTATCCGCTGAATCACAAACAGAGCAAACCACGAATCCTCCCCCCCCTCCGAATTTTGAATCCAATGGTGCTTTGCCACCGACATTACCAATACCTCCCGGTACTGTAGCGACTCAGCCAGCAGCGTCAGCTCAATCAGGGCAAAATCCGCCACCGCGACGCATCGTGCCGGAAATTGATTCAAAATCAGCTGTGGATGAAGCCGCGTTTCGCGAAACGTTGCGGGATACCTTTCCATTAACGCCAGAGCAAATTTTGCGCTTACGAGAAATTTATCAAGCCACGCAATTTGCCGAGCAAATTACTCCCGGCACGCCGCCAAGACCGATAGCGACTTCACAAATGGTTAATTTGGAACCGGGCGCAACACCGCCGGTGATTCGACTGGCTCAAGGATTTGTATCCAGTTTGGTGTTTATTGATTCCACCGGTGCGCCCTGGCCAATTGCTTCTTATGATTTAGGCGATCCAGTCTCATTTAATGTTCAATGGGATAAAACCAGTAATATGTTGATGATCCAAGCCAACAAATTGTATACCTACGGTAATTTGGCGGTACGGTTACGCGATTTGAATACGCCGGTCATGTTAACTTTGGTGCCAGGGCAAAAAGCGGTCGATTACCGGGTTGATTTGCGAATGCAAGGTCATGGGCCAAACGCGCTTCAAATACCTACGGGCACTGGATTACCAGCACATGCCAATGAAGTGTTGTTGCAAGTGCTTGATGGGGTGCCACCGCCTAATGGTAAACGACTGACCATCGAAGGTGGTCATGCTGAAGCTTGGGAAAGAGATAATAAAATTTATTTGCGAACACGATTGACCATTTTATCACCGGGGTGGATTGCGACAATGGCCAGTGCTGATGGGATGCGGGCCTATGAATTACCCAAAGCTCCGGTATTATTAGTGTCCCATCATGGCAAAATCAATCAGTTGCGAGTAGAGGGGTTGTAGCATTATGGCGCAAATGATTAAGAATTTAGGCCGACTGTTTAGTGATACCCGAGCGCGGTTGATTATTTTATTAACCTTATTTTTTGTCGTGTTGGCAATTGGAATTGGGTTGTATAGCTTAGGCAAAAGTGGATCGGATGAAGTAAGTGCTCAGCTGCAAGCTGGTGGGCAGTCAGTACGATCTGTCCCGGGCGCATTAGATCCAACCGAACAATATGCTGAATTGCAGGAAGAGCAAAATATTCGTCAAGCTGAACGGGCAAAAGAGACAGGTGAGAGTGCGATTCCAACCATCATTCAATCGTATCGATTTGGGGAAGGTGAGTTTATCGATCCAGACGATGCCGATGCCGGTGCCGGGTTTGTCAGTTTAACCCAGTTGGAAAGCGAAGGAGGACTTGCCAGAGATTTATGGTTAACTCGCTTAGCACAATCCAATTGCGATCCGCAGATGGCAACCGCAGCCTTGGCACAAGGGGCGAGTATGGCGGATTTGGCAGAAATTTGCACTTGTCCACGGTTATTGGAAATTGGGTATACCTTGAAAGAATTAAAACCTGTGTGTGATTGTACGGGATTTAAAGCGCTGGGTTTAGGTCCTGACGAATTAAGTGAAGCAGGTTATTCTGTGTTTGAATTGTTTCGCTGTGGATTTGATGCTTGTTCAATGCAAAGTTCTGGCTTTTCAGCGAATGATTTATATGCGGCTGGTTATACCTCCGGTGAATTACGTGGGGCGGGTTTTAGCGCGGCCGATATTCAAAATGCAATTGGATTACCGGCCGGTGTTACTGCCGCTGATGTTCGTGCGGCAGGTTGTACACCGGAAGAATTGCGGCGCTTGCGACAAGCCGGTGTTAGCGCGGCTGCGATTCGTAAAATTTCAGGGTGCAGTGCGGAAGATTTGCGTGCTGCTGGATTTACCGCAGACGAGTTAAAGGCTGCAGGGTTTAGTGCCGCGGAATTAAGAAATGCTGGGTTTACTGAGGATGAATTAAAAGCCGCCGGATTTAGTGCTGCGCAATTGAAAGCGGCCGGGTTTGTTTCACCAGGAGCAGAGCTTCAATTACCGTCTGGGATCAGTGCAGATGATTTGCGTAATATGGATTGTTCACCCGCCACATTACAGCGATTGCGTGATCAAGGTGTGAGTGCCGCAGCCATTCAACGCTATACAGGGTGCAGCGTAGGTCAATTACGCGCAGCCGGTTTTACAGATGTTGAAATGGCCGGTGTCGAAGGGGATCCACTGGCAAAATTACGTGAAGCTGGATGTACCGTAGAAGCCATTCGGCAAGCGCGCGAGGCTGGGATCAGTGCAGCACAAATTCGACAATTGCTAGGCTGTAGTGCTGAAGCCATGCGGGCTGCAGGGTTTAGTGCCGCGGAATTAAAAGACGCGGGTTTTAGTGCGGCAGAATTAAAAAATGCGGGTTTTGGTGCAGACGAATTAAAAGCTGCGGGCTTTAGCGCTGAAGAATTAAAAGCTGCGGGTTTTAGCGCTGCTGAGTTGAAAGCGGCAGGTTTTTCTCCGCGTGAATTAAGAGATGCGGGATTTTCAGCCGATGAATTAAAGGCCGCGGGTTTTAGTGCGGCAGAATTAAAAGCTGCGGGTTTTAGTGCGCAAGAATTAAAAGCCGCAGGCTTTCCACTGGACGAATTAAAAGCCGCTGGTTTTAATGCCGCACAATTGCGAGAGGCAGGTTTTTCTCCACAAGAATTGACAGCTGCTGGTTTTTCTGTGGATGAATTACGTGCGGCTGGATTTACCAATGAAGATTTACAACGTGCCGGGGTGTTAGCACCCTTAGCGCCGCAAGCACAAGTGGCGGGTTTAGCGGCCGAACAGCAGGTTGTGCCGGTGGTGCCACCGACTGCGTTAACATCACCGGGGGCTACAGAATTGGTGGCTGTCAGTGATCAAGAGTTGGACACTATTTTAGCGCAACAAGCACAAATCATTAGTGAACAACAATTAGAACAAGATATTCAACAGCGACGTGGATTAATGGCCGGTCAGGCTGGTCAATTGATTAGTACTTGGTCAACACCACCCACTCAATTTTTTGCTGAAGGAACACCGCCAACAGAAATAGCTTCTGACGGTACAGGTATGGGAGGAGGCCGTGATGGTAATGGACAAATGGGAGGTGAAGATGGACAGACCCAGTCGGCAGTACTGATTAGCGCGGGTGATATTTTATTTGGTGTACTTAATACCGCAGTTAATAGTGATGAACCAGGTCCGATATTAGCTACCATCGTTGCCGGTGAATTAAAAGGAGCCAAATTAATTGGATCGCTTTCATTGCCAACCGATGGGCAAAAAGTGATTTTAAGTTTTAATACGATGTCGATTCCTAATGCGCCCAGAACGATTTCGATCAATGCGGTTGCTGTTGATCCAGAAACAGCGCGCACCGCTTTATCCAGCCGTACAAACAACCACTATTTATTGCGATATGGTTCATTATTCGCTGCAGCATTCTTGCAGGGATTTGGACAAGCTTTTAACGTTAAGGGAACAACCATTGAAATCGATGGTGTTAGTATTGCCACCGAAAATATCGGACGGACATTAAGTGAAAATGCAATCATTGGATTGTCCACGGTGGGTGAACGTTGGGGTGATCAATTGGATCCGATTTTTAATCGACGACCGACTGTACAAGTGTTCTCAGGCACTGCGTTGGGAATTTTATTCACTCAGGATGTTGCACAACCTGATTTTCAAATAGGGTAGCGTGATGGCAGATGAAGAAGATAAAGTAACTCGAGAAGAAGAGTATCAATTGGTTGAACCGGAGCAAACCGAGCAAACAGATGTGTTTGGTGTGCAAAGCAGTAGCAATAAAGTTGATTTTAAATCAATCTTGGAAAGCCCAATGCGTAAACGGATATTGTTGGTGTTGGGCATTGTGGTGTTAATTTTTATTGTGTATAAGTTACTAGGCTTGTTTTTTTCACCCAGCCAGGGACCTGCATCAATTACCATTCCAGAAGTTCCTAGATCTCAAACGAGAGTGATTGAAGAGCCAACCCCTGTAGCGCAGACATTCACCCCTGCATCAACGTCGACGATGGATTCTGCCACTGAGTTGGAAGCCCTTAAACGGCGACTGCAAACCATGGAACAAAATGGGTTACGGACTCACGAAGATGTCTCGCAGGTTGCTAACACATTATCTACGGTGGCAAAAACATTGGAACATTTAGATAATAAAGTTTCGCAATTGAGAGTGTCTTTGGCCAATTTATCGGATCAATTTGATCAACAGAAATATCAATTATCGCAATTGCAAGAACAACACAAACCAACGGAAACTACAGAATCCAAAGTTGCTGAACGCCCACAAAAAACAGTGTTTCACATCCAAGCAATTATCCCTGGGCGAGCCTGGCTAAAGAGTAACAATGGGACTACACTTACCATAAGCGAAGGACAGACCATTCCGGGAATGGGGCAAGTGAAAATTATTGACCCTATTCAAGGACGAGTGGTATTGTCCTCCGGGCAGTTGATTGAGTACAGCCCGACAGAAAGTTAGTTCGAGGTACCGAGGTAAATCATGGCAGACGCAGTACAGATGCTAACAAATTTGGCGAGTGTGCAGCCAAATTTATACAAGTTAGTCACAGGTGCCGCTTATGTGATTGGACTCGCATTCATTTTTCGTGCGTTATATCATTTAAAAATCTATGGTGAATTACGTACCATGATGGCGTCCCAGACAGGATTAAAGGAACCGCTGGCGTATCTGTTCGTGGGTACAATGCTTTTGTATTTGCCAACTGGCTTTAGCACAGTAATGCAAACAGCGTTTGGATATGATAATGTGCTGGCCTACACAGATTGGCGTACCACCAGTGGCTCGATTACCGGTCCTGGAGGGGTAGCTATTTTAAGATTGGTGCAACTGGTTGGTGCAATTGCTTTTGTCAAAGGATGGATGATTTTGGCTCGGTCAGCTGGACAAGGTGGCGGAGCGCAAGGTAATACAACCGGTAAAGGCTTGACGCATATTTTTGGAGGCGTTGCTGGGATGAATATTGTTGGAACTGCCAATGTGATTTCTAGCACATTGGGAGTATCGTTTTTTTAGATGCGAGGATAAGATAATGAATCAAGTTAATGAGAAGTATTTATGGACTTCGATAAAAAATAAAAGCAATAACTTGATGAGGCGGTGTGGCTTGCTAGGGTTGCAAATTGTTCTATTGATAGGCATATTTTCTGCAAGCGCTTATGCTGGTACGAGTCTCAATATTGGTGATATTGCCAGCAATGTGTTGAAATCTTTTGAGAATTTAGCGAGATTGATCACGGCGGCTTCATATTTAGCGGGTCTTGGGTTTGCCATTGGTGCAATTATGAAATTTAAACAGCATAAAGACAATCCAACTCAAATTCCGATTGGTACCCCGATTGCTTTGGTATTTATTGCGGCGGCGCTATTGTTTTTACCTTCTATTTTGGGTGTAACCGGTCAAACTGTATTTGGTGGTGGAACGGTTGCTGGTGCAGAGGGTACGGTATTTAAATAATAAAATGGTAAATTATTTTGAGGTTGTAATGAAGTGAAACAGATTACAGAAAATTTGCAATTACTATGGCTGAAAGTAGTGAGTGGTTTGTCAACAAAACAATGGCTTGTTATGTTACCGATGACGTTTTTCTTAAGTGTGTTGTTTGTGGAGGCTCACGCTGCGAGCGATTTGGGCTCTATCGCTGGTAATGTCATAACCACTTTTACTAATTTAGCGAAATTGATCACGGCGGCTTCGTATTTAGCGGGCCTTGGATTTGCCATCGGTGCAATTATGAAATTTAAGCAGCACAAAGACAATCCGACCCAAATTCCAATTGGTACCCCGATTGCCTTGGTGTTTATTGCGGCGGCTTTGTTATTTTTGCCCTCCATTTTAGGAGTGACCGGTATGACCATCTTTGGTGGTGACGGTGGAACAGTGGCTAAACCAGAAGGCATAGTTTTTACATAAGCATGACAATAAGCGTTAAGTCGCAATTGCTCTATTATTTCAGGTGGGGGAATTTTATTTGCAGTCATTATCGTTGAGAGCCGAGCCTGGTAAATGGCAACATTTTGCAGCACGAAAAGTCGATGAGGCTTTTCGTGTCTTTGCGGAAAAAGTGTTCAAACGCGATCAATACACGTGCCAATTTTGTGGTTTCCAAGCCAAAGATTATCAAGAAGTGATCAACCTTGATAACAATTATCAAAACAATAAATTATCTAATATGGTGACCTCCTGTTGTTTTTGCGCGCAGTGTCAATTTGTAGAGTCGGTTGGTGCGGGTGATTATGGGGGGGGCACATTGATTTTTTTGCCGGAAATGTCTCAAGCTGAGCTTAACAGTTTTTGTCATGTGGTGTTTTGCGCCATTACCAATGACACGGGTTATAAAACCAGTGCACAATCGGCTTATCGCAGTTTAAAATTTCGGTCACAAGCTTTGGAACAAAAGTTCGGGGATGGCTCCAGCAATCCAGCAATTTTTGGACAGCTATTAATTGATGCTGGGGTGGTACAGGATGACGCGAAAGTAGTGCAGATTTTTCAAGATATTCGTTTGTTGCCTTCGCGAGCTAAGTTTAAAAAACAAATAGAAAGTTGGGCGCTAGAAGCGTTGGATGAATTGTCAAAAGAATCATAGCAATGAGTAAATGGGTAAATTCTTTTTTTGATACGCTGGATGTTTTCATTGCCTGGTTGAGCACATCACTAGGACAAACCACCGAATCTTATTGTGAATTAGAGACAGCCGATAGTGCCACCGTGTTGGTGGCGCACGATGGATCGTTGGTATCGGTAGTGAAAATTCACGGTGCAACGGCCTTAGTAGGCAGTGAAGAATTTGAACGGATGACCAATGGCATTGCTTTAACGTTGCAAACCGTCATGTCGCGTCCGGGTCATTCGGTACAAGTTCACTTTAATTATGACCATGAAAGTATTAAACAAACGATTCAAGAAATCTTTACTCCAGCGAAATTAACCGCTGAGCGTTTGAATTTAGCCTTGGATGATTTATTCAACGAGCGAGTCAACTTTTTATCCAAATATTGCGCGGATGAACAAGTTTATTTCGTCTTGTGGACCAAACCTGTGTCATTGACTAAAGAACAATTGAAAGCGGCGACTAAAGACAAACTCAAATACATTCGTGACAATCATATTCCACCGTTTAAAAACACACAAAGTTTGCTGGCGGCTATTCCGGATTTGCGCAATGCACACGATGCGTTTGTGCGGTCACTGATCAGTGATTTTAATTCATTGAATTTAACCACTGAATTATTAGAAGTTCATGATGCGATTCATGCCATGCGAATGAGTGTCGACCCTGATTTCACTGATCGCCAATGGCGTGCATCGTTACCGGGTGATCAAATTTCTGTACGTGAAGTCAACCAATTTCGTGGAGATGTATCGGATTTATTGTGGCCATCGTTGGCTAAACAGATTTTACCGCGAGATGCTGAAAATTTAGATTTGCGCACGGTTCGTATTGGCAATCGAATTTATGGCAATGTATTTATCGATTTATTTCCTAAAGACTTGCGACCGTTTATTACTCTATTTTCTCGGGTGTTGAATTCAAAAGTGCCTTGGCGAATTTCATTCATGATCGAAAGTGAAGGATTGTCTACCATTCGCTTCAAAGGTTTATTGTCTTCGATTTTGAGTTTTAGTTCTACCTACAATCGGTTGATCAGTGATGCGACTAATTTATTAAAATACATTGATATTAACACCGATGATGCAGTGGTGCGGCTACGAGTGACGGCATCCACCTGGGCGCCAGAAGATAATATTGCCTTGCTACGAAATCGAGTGGCAGAATTGGCAAAAGCATTGGAAGGCTGGGGTTCAACGGATATTTCTGAAGTATGCGGTGACGCTTTTGCTGGAACTGTATCAACCATGCTGGGAGTGAGTAGTATCAGTGTAGCCAATCCATCGGTTGCGCCATTATCGGATGTGGTATACATGCTGCCAACTACCCGTCCAGCTTCGCCATGGGAGCGTGGTGCGCTATTATTGCGATCCCCAGATGGTAAGCCGTGGCCGTTTCAACCGGGTTCCAGTCAACAAACCACTTGGATCGATATTGTGTACGCTCGACCGGGTTCTGGTAAATCGGTATTGTCCAACGCAATAAACTTGGCCTTGTGTTTGTCAGGAGGCATTTTGCGGTTGCCACGGATTGCTATTATCGACATTGGTCCTTCCAGTAGTGGATTGATTTCCCTATTACAAGAAGCCTTACCACCGGCGCAGCGGCATTTCGTTGCCTATCATCGATTACGGATGACGCCGGAATATTCGATTAATCCATTTGATACACAACTAGGGTGCCGATTTCCAACAGCAACGGAACGCTCTTTTCTGGTAAATTTCTTAACACTGTTAACCACTCCTTTGGGTGCTGAGAAACCTTACGATGGTATTTCGGATCTGGCGGGAATGGTGGTGGATGAATTGTATAAAAGTTTGAGTGATTCTGGAAATCCACATACCTACACCAGCAGCGTTGAACCGCTGGTGGATGCTTTATTGGAAGAAATGGATTTTCGAGCTGATTCCAAAACCACATGGTGGGAAATCACCGATGCTTTATTTATCGCTGGTTTTACTCATGAAGCCATGCTGGCGCAGCGTTATGCTGTTCCTTTATTA